>JAAERC010001103.1 GCA_024230695.1 Candidatus Zixiibacteriota bacterium | reverse complement strand
ATCAATAACATCAGATGCGCTCGATTTATCATACGATTTCAGCTTGGGTAATCTTTCACGGTACTTTGTTAATCCCACCGGGACCACCCCCAAACTTTCCATCTGTGGGTAAAGCCGGGATAAATCATCTATAGTTTTAATTAAATTATCACCATCATTGATCCCAGGACATAGAACTACTTGCGTATGAATCATAATCCCATTGTCGGTTAAATATTTTAGTTGCGGCATTATCGGAGATAGCTTCTTATTACCAAACAGCCGTTGTCGTAAATCATCATCGGTAGCATGCACCGATATATACAACGGTGATAACCTCTGAGCCACGACCCGCTCTAAATCAGCCTTGGATATGTTGGATAATGATATAAAATTGCCATCGGTGAACGAAAAACGGAAGTCATCATCACGAACATACAGCGCTCGTCGCATACCTTTTGGTTGCTGGTGAACAAAACAAAAAACACATTTATTTTTGCATATTTTTATTTTATCCGACTCAAATTCCAATCCCAAATCACCATAAGAATCGTTTTCTATTTCACATACAACAGATTTATTATTTGTATCTCTAAATTCGAGTTTCACAAAATCTTCGGCCATTTTAAAGCGACAGTCAAGATTATCATCAACCGCTTCGCCATTTATTCGAAGAAGTTGGAAACCTTTACGCACCTTTCCAAATAGAGGTGAATCGCGATCTATCGAAATAACTTTCATAACTCAAATAACTCACATAAACATTAGCAATATTGGCAACAAAAAAAGCGGGCGATGGGTATCGAACCCACGACGTCAAGCTTGGGAAGCTTGCATTCTACCGCTGAATTACGCCCGCCTAATTATATCTGTATTAAAACTATCCGGTATTTTCCTGGATGTCAAACAATTTGTCCTACCCTTTCAAAATCCCGCCGGTGATACATCCAATTGACATAAGCAAACCGGTTAAAAGATGGATCTGAATTGTCCCAGCCATAGCAGGGACTAATTCTTTTACCTTTTCATATTCTCGTGCAAATATTCTCGCTGTCCTGATTGCGATTGGCAAGGTTGCCAGTGCAAATAAGGCATACGGTGTCAGGTATGAAAATAGAACAGCCAGGATAACTACCAAATAGGACCCAAAAATCAAAAAGTAATATCCTGTCATCGCTCTTTTCTTACCAAACACGACTACCAGATGATTTTTACCGGCCGCTTTGTCTGCATCATAATCGGGGTATTGGTTAATATACAATATCGCTGTTATTAAAAATCCAATCGGAATCGAAGTTATCAAAGATGATATTGATAATTGCCCGGTTTGCACAAAATAGGTACCCATAACCGGCAAAATCCCAAAACTAACAAGTATCGCCAGTTCGCCAAAACGATTATATGAAAAAGCAAATTTTGAAGCAGTATAAAAATACCCACCAATAAAACCACCAACCGCCAAAATCAGCACCATATATCCTGGCGTAACCAGAAAAAGATATATTCCGGCGATCAGTGCCAATGCCCAACAAACAAAAGCACCAGATAACATTGCTCCGGGAGAAAGAAGTTTGTTCTGAATCATTCGGGAACCACCTGAAAAAGGCGTGATATTCGTGTTAATATCATCATCGGTCGTTTTATGATCGTAATAATCATTGGCAAGATTAGCACCAGCATGTGCGAATATCCCGCCAACAAGGGTTATTATAAATAACGACCAATTAAAGATTCCTGTTTCATAATAAGCCAACGCCCCCCCAAATATAATCGGGATAGCAATTCCAGTGAAAAAGGGTGCTCTGACAGCGGTAATCCACTTTTGTATCGAATTCACTTCTCCTCCTGTGATAAAATCGACTATTTTACTTATTAATACGAATAAATTATCAGAAATCTACATTTCTTTTTATAGTTTGCCGAAGTTCAATTATCCTTTTTTACCGGTATATCTCACTATCAATATTGTAATTTCATAAAGCAGATACAGTGGCCCGGCCAGAAGTACCTGAGTAAAAATATCCGGCGGTGATAAAACCGATGCCAGCACCAGAAAAACAACAACCGCATACGGGCGCGCCTTTCCAAGAGCCTTCGAGGAAACCAATCCTATTTTCCCGAAAAAATACCCAAGTATCGGAAGTTCAAAAGCAAATCCGAAAGCCACCAATAATAATCCGGCAAATGATATATAACTTGAAATTGTAATGATCGGCGTCATTAAATCCTCGCCATACCCAATCAAAAAGGTAAGAGCGAATGGCAGAACAACAAAAAAGCAGAAACTACCGCCGATCAAAAACAAAATAGTCGAGAAAAAGACCAACGGGATTATCATCTTTTTTTCCCTGGCAAATAATCCCGGTGCGATAAAATTCCAAAGCTGATAAAAAATAATCGGAATAGCCCCTGTTATCCCGGCAAACATAGAAATTTTAAGATAGGCATAAAACGAACCTGTAACTTCAGTATAGTGAAGTTGGACATCGCCCAGGGGAATTGTAAGGATTTTATAAAGCTGATCGGCAAAAGCAAACGCAATCAGAGCCATAGCCGCCACCGAAAGAATTGATTTAATCAACCGCCAGCGTAATTCTTCGATATGTCCCAAAAACGACATACCTTTTTTGGGTTTATCTTGCTGACTCTCCCCCGAATTGTTTTCGGGATATATTTCTTTATTAGAATCTTGTTCCATTGCCTTAGAATTAGCAGTAAAATAAGGACAAAGTCAATCGGTTTTTAAATTGTATAATTGTCAGCTCAATTAAATTTATCCAATAAATTTACCACAAACATGGAATCTTTTGATTCAGATTTTTGAATTTGACTAATTTCTGGAAATTTACACCAGAATAATCCAATAGCCTAAATTTCTAAAAATTAATTACATCTTTTGCCTTCCCTTGAAAATGAGTGATTATAAGACTCATGGCAAAATCTGACTATTTTTATTATCCTGTTATTTTAAATTGATATTGCATAATTCTGCAATAATATGCTCATTTATTATACAATTTGGGAAAACCATATCACATTAAAAATAGCATACAATTGAACAGCAACAACTTACATTGTGGCACAATAATTGCTATAATAACTTTCGGATTACTATTTTTGGAATATATATTAAAATAATAGAGGACATATGAAAAAATCAATCTTACTCTTAACCGGATTACTAATTATTATCCTGCCATTACAGGGATTCACCGTTCCCAACACTAATTGGGATTTTAATCT
>JAAERC010001102.1 GCA_024230695.1 Candidatus Zixiibacteriota bacterium | reverse complement strand
CCGTCTTCTTGATGAAGCTGAATCAAGTTTTATTGATGGCGAGTCTATTCTCTGGTTTGCGCGCGATATTGGTATTGTCAAATATGAGACGCCGATGGAAAGTGGTGATTTACTTCAGGCCACTGTCGCCGGAAAAACCTACCCTTAATTTATTATGCCGGAGCTTCCCGAAGTTGAAACTGTTGTTCGCGGCCTGAGAAAAGTGATTTTGGCCAAAACAATCAGTAAGGTAAGCTGTTTTTCACCCAAGATAAATCAAGATAATTATTCCGGATGGCTCGATGATATTAAGGGAACCCATATTAAATCTATTGGTAGGCGCGGAAAAAATATTCTAATAAATTTAAGCAATAATAATACTCTTTGGGTGCATCTAAGGATGACCGGTCATTTTTTCTATCTACCAAAAAAGAGTTCTATCGAAAAACATGATTTAGTACTGTTTGACCTTAAAAATGATAAAAACAATCTTCGCTTCAATGATTATCGCCGTTTCGGACGGGTCCGCTTGTTTCCAACCGCCAAAGTCCTGATGCAAAAAGGCCTGATAGATCTTGGGCAAGAACCACTAAAAATTTCAATTCCTGATTTTATTGCTTTATTTAAGAAATCTTCACGAATGACAAAACCGGCACTATTGGATCAAACATTTATTGCCGGGTTGGGGAATATTTATGCCGATGAATCGCTTTACGCAACTCGAATTAATCCCAAGAAACAAACTAACCATATCTCAATAAAGAAACTTATCGAACTTCACTCAGTCATTCAAAAAATGCTTAAAAAATCGATTAGTCTAATGGGAACAACAGTTGATTCATTTTCAGGAGTTAACGGTAATACCGGACAGTTCCAAAAATATCTTCTTGCATATGGACGCGACGGAAAAAAATGCTCGCGTTGTGGTAGTAAGATAAAACGAGAAAAAATCGGTTCTCGCTCCGCCCACTTTTGCCCGCGATGTCAAAGATTATAACTATATAAATTTTATTCGGCCAATTCGGTCGTATCAGTATTTATACTTACTTCGAATACTTTTAATAGCGATAGAAATACCGCTGTAATTAGCGGGCCAAGTACGATTCCCAAAAGACCAAAAATAATGATACCGCCCATAATCGAGAAGAATAATAATAGCGTATGCATTTCGGTTTTGCCGGCAAAAAGATGCGGTCTGAGAAAATTGTCAGTTTGGCTTATTGCCAGACCGACAGCTATTACTATTATACCGGTAACAGGTGAACCGCCTAAAAACAAAATCACACCGGCCGGAATGTAAACCAGGGATGCCCCTACCACTGGAATAAAGGCAAGAAAAGCCATAACTGATCCCCATAACACAGGCGATGAGATACCGACAATAGCAAATAATATACCACCCAGAAGACCCTGGAGTAGAGCAATAACCAAACCGCCATACATAGTACCTTCAATCACCTCTTTCATATGCGAATACAAAATACGGACCTGATCTCGTTTCAAAGGAGTAATATTTTTCAAAAACTCAACAATCTGGTCACCATCGCGGAAAAAGAAAAACATCGCAAACAGCATCAACATAAAATAGAACAATGATTTTGAGATATTGGCGATAACCGTCGTGGCCTGCGATCCAATTGCTTTGGTTATTGTTGACATAGCGTCTTTGATAACTGTTTCAAAGTCGACCTCGGCCAACTGAGGATAATCAGACAGTTTATTTTTTATAACATCAAAAAATGGAATATTTAACGTCAAATATTCTTTCAAATTGCCGCTTTTATATGTCTCATTAACAAGCTGGACCGCATTGGCCGCCTCACCCACCAAGGAGGCAAGAAGATAGATTGCGGGACCGATGATAATAATAAATATAAGAATACACGCCACCGCGGATGCCATCCAGGGTGATTTTATTTTAGTGCTCAGCCATCCGTACACCGGATAAAAAACAATAACTAAAATAGCCGCCCACGCAATCGGCGTAAAAAACGGCACCATTAACTGATAAAACATATAGAAAAAGACAGCAACAATTAGAAAAAACAGCGCCGTAAGTATATATTCTCGTTTCATATTTTTATATAACCTTTCAGTAGAAAGATTAGGAATAACAATTTTAGAATCAACAAATATTTATGATTATTTTAATAATTATAAAGTGTCAGGCAAATAAAAGGCGAAAGTAATTAACTTTCGCCTCTATTCTATTAACAGTATTAAAAAATCAATTTAATCACAAGTTGGATCAGCACCGCCTTTGTATTTGTAATTAATGAGAAGTACAATATCAAGAATATTAATATCTTCATCATTATTAACATCACCACAGTTTAATATTGGTGAACAAAGAGGTTCTGGTCCTAACTTATATTTATAATTAATAAGATAAACAATATCTATAATATTGATTTCCTCATCATCATTAACATCACCGCATATATATTGAGCGGCAATTACCCTTACTATCGGCCCGGTCTCAGGAGCCATCAGCCACTCATTATAGTCAAACCGTATAAAGGCAGTATTTGGAATTGCCGTTTCAGCCGGTAAACCAGGTACCGGCATTATCGAATATTCAAAATACCCATCGCCCTCAGGCGGGTTGACATTAGGTGGTAACATAATTTCATTACAGAACCAGGTAATAACTCCGGTTTGAGGATCAAATTCATAGGTACAATCATCAGGATGACTCATCTCACCAAACTTTAGTGTTCCCCAATCCAGATTTGCATCAAGCGTGTCTACTACCCAGATATAAACGGCCGCGGCAGTTGCTTCTTCCTTATTTTCAAACTGAACCGTGTAGAAAATTCTTTCGTCATGTTCGATTTCAAAGGTTTCGCTTCTTCCGCCCGGTGATGCCAGCTTATCGTTGGGATCCCAGGATGCAATAACCATATCATTGGCTTCATACAAATTATTTGTCAAATCATCATCTGTCGAAGTACTGGTAATTGAAATTTCACAAGTTAAATACGAACCCTGATGCATGCATTGAATCACCCCATTTATATTGATTTTGCCGCCATAAAAAGTAGTCGGTTCAATTGTGCCAAGAGGAAAAGTGTAGGTGTTACCGCCGGAAACCGAATACCCGGAATAAGTCCCAGCGCCAATAGAGCCGACTGCCACCTCAATTTCATGTAAAACGCCCAATTCATACCAATAAGTTATCTCGGGAGGAAAGACAACTTGAAGCTCACAGTTTTCTGCCGGATATGTACCATTATTAGTCCACATACAATCAAAACCGTATGGAAATCCGGAGCGAGCCCCAAAACTTCCATAACCGGCCGCAATAACTTCAAGGTCAACGGTTTGTTCATCCATATGAATATAATTAAGTTTCAATTCTTCATCAGTAAAGACACCGTGCGTTACTGTCAACGAAACATCATAATCGCCTGCCTCGGTATAGGTATGTAGCGGATTTTGGGATGTGCTGGTGACATCATCCCCGAAATTCCATAACCAGGAATCTGGAGAACCTTCCGATTGGTCGGTGAACTGAACCATTGTCGGATAAGTACCTATAGTCACATCCGATGTAAACTCTGCTTCCAGATCGTTAACAGTAATATAGTCGGGGTATGTTACATCATCGGTTTGATTACACCCATCCAAATCCAACGTGACCTGTAGAGATACATCAAATAAACCCTGGGCCGTATATGCATAAATAGGATTTGCGTCAGTGCTGGTTTCACCGTCGCCAAAATCCCATAAATAATCAGTCGCAATACCATCTCCAAGGGTAGGAGTAAATGAGATTGGGATACCGACACCAACATCTTGATCAGATACCGTAAACCCGGATGTGATAGAATTTTGAGTTGTGATATAATTTGTTTTTGTTAATGTTTCAAAGTTGGTACCATCAGAAATTGTTAGCGTTACATCAAAAACACCAATTTCTGTATATTCATGAGTTGGACTTTGCAAAGTACTGGTGGTTTCGTCGCCAAACTCCCAAAACCAATCTGTTATACTCGTAGTGGGAATCGAATTGTCTGTAAATTGTACAGTGAGAGGAGTTCCACCGCATTCTATATCAGCCGAAAAAAGAATTTCACCGGCATCGCAAGCATCGCCCCAACCATCGCCGTCAGTATCAGTCTGGCTGGGATTATTTATATCGGCACAGTTATCCTCGTCACAGGTAGTGATATAAAAGCCCGGATCGGCATACCCATCGTTATCAGTATCAGTACAGAAATCGCAATCATCACCAATACCATCTTCATCAGTATCCAGCTGTTGTGGATTAGGGTCATCGGGACAATTATCCGCGGCAGTTAATATTCCATCACAATCGGCATCATCTACACAATAAGTTATATCCCAGCAGTAGGGCCCCGAAAATTCAGCATTATAATATTCCCAAAACAGCCAATCATAGTCACCAACGTATTCGGGTCCAAATCCCAGAGAGTCAATACAGAATATTCCCTCTTGATCTATATTCAGATTAAATCTAATATATGCCTGATTTGGGGCTGATATTGGCATACAATCCATTCCGGCTTGAGTAAAATTTACCGAATCCGGTAGTAGATTGTCACCCCAATCAATTTCAGTAATTGCCGTATAAATACCAAACATTGTTGAATAACCATTGAGATACTCAACACTTCCTGAAGGACCT
>JAAERC010001101.1 GCA_024230695.1 Candidatus Zixiibacteriota bacterium | reverse complement strand
TTGTCTGAAATAAGATTTTAAATAAACTTATATTATTTAGCCTAACTATTTGTGTTTTAGGTTGTTTCATACGATTTTATAAATAAATTATCAATAGTTTCTTTGACAAAGGAGTGTCAATATATTCATGGAGTGAATATCAGTGGGGAAACTTCATATCGGCATATTTCTTGCGCAAAGTTGCTTGGAGACAAAAATACAAATGTCCGCCAAGTAAAAAAGGCGGCGCAACATTTTAGAAAGATAGAGCAACTATGTTCAAATTTACCAAGCACTTAACCAAATGTTTACTGGGAATATTCTTGATAATACTTCCCTTTCAAACCTCACTTTCCGGGGTTATTAAAAAATATGAACCGTCTTTGGGGGCCGATGATCTTTTTCTTATCGGCTTTGGCGAAGTAACATTTCATTCGCTTTCGGTGGATGGTAATGTTGGCGCCTTTGAGGCGAGCAATCCCTGGCTTAAAGAAGGCTTTTCGGGTAATTACCGAACGTCTCTGTTTGCCAATGGAAATCTTTCCAGAAAATTATTTATCAATGGAAC
>JAAERC010001100.1 GCA_024230695.1 Candidatus Zixiibacteriota bacterium | reverse complement strand
TGAGGAACTGGGGATACCATCAGGTGAGAGACACGAACTGTGCCGAGCCATCCATGCCGAACAAAACGCCATTGTTCAGGCGGCGACATCGGGGACATCGATTGAAGGTGCAACTCTTTACTGCACTACTTCACCATGTGTCCTGTGTGCCAAGGTTTTGATTAATTCCGGGATAAAAGAGATATTTGCGGGGGAGGGTTATCCTGATGATCTTTCTCGAAAGATGCTTGATGAAGCCGGGATCCAAGTACAACGATTGGTTGTCAGTAGTTATTCCGAGCTTATGAAGGATTTACAAAAATGAAATGTCCTTTCTGCGGCCATGAGGAGGATCGGGTCGTTGATTCCCGATCAGCCCAGGATGGCCGAGCGGTGCGTCGTCGCAGGGAATGTCTCAAATGTAAAGACCGGTTTACGACCTATGAATATATCGAAAATGTAACATTAACGGTTACCAAATCTGATCATAGACGTGAGCCTTTTGATCGCCGGAAATTGATCAATGGTATCAAACTCGCCTGCAATAAACGACCAGTATCAATCAAAAAGATTGAATCATTAGTGGATAATATCGAAGCGCGGTTACAGGAGTTATCAAAAAGTGAAGTGACTAGTACTTATGTTGGTGAATTGGTCATGGAGGTTTTAAAAGATACCGATGAAATCGCTTATGTTCGTTTTGCGTCGGTATATCGCAAATTTCAGGACAAGGCGGAATTCATTCAGGAATTAAAAAAACTGCTTGAATAAAAATATCCTATTGGAGGCTTAAATGTCTGAGAAAATGAAAGCCGCCAGAATTCATAAATATGGTGAAGAGCTTGTTCTTGAGGAAGTTCCCCGCCCTGTTCCCAATGATAATCAATTATTAATCGCTATAATCGCCAGTGGTGTTTGTCATACCGATTTGCATGTCACCGCAGGGGATATGCCGGGTAATCCAAAATTGCCATTTATCCCGGGACATGAAATTGTCGGGAAAGTGGCTTCATTTGGGAAAGATGTAAATTGCTTTAAGGAAGGCGACTTGGTTGGGGTTCCGTCGTTGCACTGGGCTTGCGGCGAATGCGAATATTGCAGTTCTGGTTGGGAGACTTTGTGTCATAAGCAACTTGCCACCGGATACTCAGTTGACGGCGGTTTTGCCGAATATGTTGTTGTTCCGGAAGATTTTGCGGTCAGTATCCCGGCCAATGCTGATCCCTTCAAGATGGCACCAATTCTATGTGCCGGAGTTACTACTTATAAGGGCCTCAAACAAACCAAGGCGAAGAAGGGCGATTGGGTTGGTATTGTCGGAATTGGTGGTTTGGGACATGTGGCGATTCAATATGCCAAAGAGTTTGGATTTAAAATAGCGGCGGTTGATATAGATCAAAAGAAACTAAATCTGGCCAAAAAGCTTGGCGCTGATGTGACCATTAATTCCAAAACAGAGGATATCGCAAAAATAGCCGATTCAAAGTTTGGTGGTGCTCATGCCGTTTTGGTCACGGCGGCATCGGCTTCGGCTTTTCGAACCAGCGTGGATATGTTACGAAGGGGTGGAACATGCGTCCTAAATGGCTTGCCGCCCGGTGATTTCCCATTGCCGATATGCAACGTTGTTTTGGCGGGACAGACTATTCATGGTTCCATAATCGGAACCCGTAAAGATATGGATGAAGCCATAGATTTGGCCATTAAAGCTAATATAGAAACAGAAATTGAAAAACAACCACTCGAAAATATCAATAAAATATTCGCTCGATTAAAATCGGGAGATGTGGTCGGGCGTATTGTTCTTGAAATTAGATAGTACTATTAGTCTTTATAATTGATATAAAATTTAATATGTAAATAAAAAAGCGGGAATACAAATTCCCGCTTTATAATGAGTATTGGAACAGATTATTTAATTATTTTTGAGCTCTACGACGCCGAATATAACTCATCCCAAGTAATCCTAATCCGAAAAGCGTAAGTGTTGTCGGTTCGGGAACCGTGCTGGCTGTAGGTTCACCATTTGATGGGGGGGTGTTATTATAATCCATCATCAGGACAGACTGTTCCAATGTAACACTGGAAAAGAATTGACCGGTTCCAACACAAACATTGATTGGGTTTTGTTCCCAGAATGCATAATTTTCCATGCTGGTTGGCATATCTATAACAGTTTCCGACGTTTGATCTGTAAAAACAATATTCCAATTCCAAGTCAAATGCCAATCCTGGCCATTCAAAAATACCCATTCCCCAAAACCCTGAATGTTGGCTACAGTTGTATAATCACATAAGACACCACTGGCCGAAATCCATAGTTTTGCATCGGTAACCGAATTCATTGAACTGTTAAAATCACCGGGTAAATAATGCGACCAACTATAAGTATCAAGAAAGCCAAGCTTTGTGCTATTCAAATCAACAACATCGGCATAGTCA
>JAAERC010001099.1 GCA_024230695.1 Candidatus Zixiibacteriota bacterium | reverse complement strand
GACCTCTCTGATCGCGGGATGGTTGACCCGTTCTGGGGGATGTGGACCGCCAATATCTTAATTGGTGGAATCGGATTATATTTATTGATAAAAGTTATAACAGAAAAACCGTTGTTCTCATTTTTCAGGAAATTATAAAGAGAATCATGAAAACACTCGACCGATATATTCTTACTAATTTTATTTCGATCCTGATACTGATATCGCTTGGATTCGGTGTTTTGATCATCGCGATAAATATGGTCGAGGAGTTGCGGCATTTTATTGACCATGAAGTTCCTCTCGGCGACATCATGATTTATTATGTTTATTTTGCCGGCTGGATCGTCAAATCGTTCCTTCCGGTTTTTGTTCTCCTCGCGGCACTGACATCGATAGGAATATTGGCCCGCCAAAATGAGATCCTCGCAATGAAAGCCGGGGGCATTTCGTTGTATCGGATAGCGGCACCGATTCTGTTTTTCACATTTTTCCTTAGTATCATGCATATTTATTACAATGAGTATGTTTATCCGCCCGGTAATAAAAAACGGGTTGAGATGAAAGAGTACACCATAAAAAAACGCTCCAAAAAACTAAAATCATCGATTAATAATATTTACCGACAGGTCAACAAAGATCTCTTCTTTCTTATTCAGGGCTATAGTGTCCCTAAAAAAGAAGGTGTCATTATTAAGATCTACCGCTCCGAAAACGACAAACTGGCCGAACTGATTACAGCCGACAAAATAAAATATACCTCACGCAACTGGATGCTCTATAATGGCGTTCGGCGATATTTTAGTGATTCGACCGAAACATTTGAAACCTTTGATACCCTAAGCGCCGCTTACATAAAAGATAAACCGTCCGACTTTGAAAAACCTCTCGGGAAACCTGAGGATATGGGGTATGACGAGTTGGAGTATTATATCGACGTTATGAAACGAACTGGTGCACCATACCGCCGGGAACTGGTCGATCTTAAATTTAAACTGTCATATCCGTTTGCCTCGTTTATTGTTATTTTGATTTGCGTCCCATTGGCCTCGAATCCGAAACGAGGAGGGATCGCAATATCATTTGCGGTCGGATCGGGGATCGCGATGGTTTATTTTGTCAGTTTCAAAATAGTTCAGTCGCTTGGGTATGGAGAAAAACTTCATCCCGATATTGCGGCTTGGCTAATAAACGGCATCTTTCTTTTTATAGGTGCCGTGATAATGCTCCGCGCCCGAAAGTAAGACATTACATGTCTTATATGTCATTGCGAAAAGTCCGCTATTGCGGACGACGCGGCAATCTCAATGCATATTTCAATTACAGTTTTACTACTAAATTTTGTACCGACATCGCAAAATTACATTAATATTTCCCTATAATACTATACCTTTCATATTGTTACAACTAAATGGGTTTGCTTTCCCGTTTTTGTGTTTTTTCGCCTTGCAGATGCCGTGCGCGGCAGACGTCCTTGTCTGCAATGTAATCTGATTCCTATTTTCTATAATAATCCATATACACAAGAGAAAGAACTTGAAATAACATTGGTTCGGTGGGGAAAGTGTTTTTTAGTTTTGTAGGGTAAAACCCGAGACCCAACATTTATGGTGGGACGAAGTGGTTCTGTCACTCTATTCAAAATGCAATACAATTGGCAGAACCGCGTCGCTCCGCTTGGGTTCTGCCCTACCTAGACTACTGTCAATCAATTCATTCCGTCAGGAAAGGGTTCCTGACGGCGCGGGGATTGGGTGTCGGGTGCGGCGACCTAACAGCACAAGATAAAAAAAACAAATCTGGATTCCCGTACGCAAGGCGTATCCTGGACATTCGCGGGAATGACGTTGGATGGTGCGGGAATGATGTTGGGTACAGATAAAAAAGGTCAGTAGCGCAGGACTCCTGACCTTTATAAAATGAAGTAGTTCTTATGAACAAAATTCAAATCAAAATCAGGTTCCGATCTGCCATGAGGCCAGATACTTTTTCTGTTCAGGTGTCAGTTTATCAATACTAATACCCATTGATTTGAGTTTCAACGCCGCGATCTTATCATCAAGCTTTTCAGGCATCACATACACTTTGTTGGTGAAATCCTCAAAATGTTTGACAAGATGTTCCCCAGCCAGTGCCTGGTTGGCAAATGACATATCCATAACCATCGCCGGATGTCCCTCAGCCGAGGAGAGATTTATCAAACGACCATCAGCAAGAATATGTACCCGCCGGTTATTTTTAAGGGTGTACTCATCGACAAATTTGCGAACAACACGTTTTTTCTTTTTCGCTTTATTTAGCGATTCCAGATCAAGCTCAACATTAAAATGTCCGGAGTTACAAACAATCGCACCGTCCTTCATTTTGTTAAAATGCTCCATCCGGATAACATGGATATCGCCAGTGAGCGTCACAAACAGATCACCTATCGGCGCGGCTTTGATCATCGGCATCACCCGAAACCCATCCATCGCCGCCTCGATAGCTTTTGTATGATCGACTTCGGTAACAATAACATCGGCACCCATTCCTTTAGCGCGCATCGCAAACCCGCGTCCACACCAACCATACCCGGCAACAACAACAGTCGATCCGGCCAGAAGCATATTGGTTGCGCGAATGATACCATCAACGGTCGATTGACCAGTACCGTAGCGGTTATCAAAAAAGTGTTTGGTCTTCGAATCATTGACCGCAATAATCGGATACATCAAAGCGCCATCGTCGGCCATTGCGGCCAGACGAATCACACCGGTTGTAGTTTCTTCGGTCCCTCCGATTATGGCAGGGATAAGTTCACGTCGATCCGAATGCAGAGTCGAGACCAGATCGGCACCATCGTCCATTGTGATATGCGGTTTAAAATCAAGCGATTGATTAACATGCTTATAATATGTCTTATTGTCCTCATCATTACGGGCAAAAACAGATATCCCGAAATCTTTCACCAGCGAGGCGGCAACATCATCCTGAGTAGAAAGTGGATTGGAGGCACACAAAGCCGCATTTGCTCCGCCAGCCTTGAGGGTCCGCATCAGGTTGGCCGTTTCGGTGGTAACGTGAAGACAGCAGGCCATATTGATACCTTTAAACGGTTTCTCTTTTTTGTACCGTTCTCTGATTATCCGCAGGACAGGCATACTCCGTTCGGCCCATTCGATCCTCTTTTTGCCTTCCGCGGCAAGTTTCAGACTTGTAATATCATACTTCAGTTTTGTCATTATCATACATCCTTTAGTAAATCTTTAACCCGGTCAGTTTTCTCCCAGGCAAATTCAGGAATCTCACGACCGAAATGTCCGTATGCGGCCGATTTTAAATATATTGGTCTTAATAAATCAAGTGATTCAATTATTCCGTGTGGTGTCAGATCAAAATTCTTTTTAACAATCTCTACTAAATGATCGGAATCGACTTTCGCTGGCCCATCGGCAAAAATCATTATCGAAACCGGTTCGGCAACACCTATTGCATAGGCCAACTGTATAGTGCATTTTTCAGCCAGTTTCGCCGCAACAATATTTTTGGCAATATACCGGCACATATATGCCGCCGAGCGGTCGACTTTTGAGGGATCTTTGCCTGAGAATGCACCACCGCCATGAGTAGCCATACCGCCATAGGTATCAACAATGATTTTTCGTCCTGTCATGCCAGTGTCGGATTGAGGTCCGCCAATAACAAATTTACCGGTTGGATTGATAAAATATTTAGTTTTGTCATCAAGCATCTCCGATGGTACAATCGGTTTGATGATGTTGTCGATTATTTCCTGTCGAGATTTATCGGTAATTTTATCGCCAGTGCTGTCCAATATATCCTCGGTATGCTGGGTCGAAACAACAATCGCATCAACTCGTTTTGGCTGACCATCCTGATACTCGATTGTGACCTGCGATTTTCCATCCGGGCCAAGATAAGGTAAAACATTTTCTTTTCTTACTTCAGAGAGACGCATTGTGAGTTTGTGTGCCAGCATTATCGGCATCGGCATTAGCTCATCAGTCTCACGACAGGCGTATCCGGTCATCAGGCCCTGATCACCCGCACCACCGGTATCAACTCCCTGGGCAATATCGGGCGACTGTGAGCCGATAGCGTTAAGAATCGCCATTGAATTATATGCATAGCCGAACTTCGGTTTGGTATAACCGATATTCTTTACAATTTCTTTGACAAGTCCCCGAATATCAACGTACGCTTTAGTTGTTATCTCCCCGCCGACAATTGTCAGCCCAACTGTTACAAAACTCTCACAAGCAACGCGACCCTTAATATCTTGCCTTAAGACTTCATCAAGAACGCCATCTGATATCTGATCGCAGACTTTATCGGGATGTCCCTCGGTGACTGATTCTGATGTAAATAGGAAACTTCTACCTGCCATTTATTCCCCCAATATCTCTAAATTATTTTTTTTATTCTGTTCGGGCAACATTTAGGGAACCATTTTTTCCCTTAATTGTCGCTGCTTCGCCTATTATTGATTTCTCAAGAGAACAATTTTCAATAACCGCGTTATTACTAATTATTGAATCGTTTATTTCGGAATTGCTGATCGTGGCAAACGCCGAAATTGAGACGTTCGGCCCAATGGTTGAGTTTTTTATAACGGCTGTTCTATCAATTGAAACCGGTTCAATAATTTTTGACCCTTCAATATCTACTTTTTGATTTATTTCTCTTAGCAATAATCTATTTGTATTTAGTATCGTTTCAATTTTTCCACAATCATACCAGTTATCAACAACATACGGCTTAAAGTCGTTGCCGTTTGAAAGCATTGAATCCAGGATATCTGTTAATTGAATTTCTCCACTTGTACGCTTATCAATTTTAATAATATTTTCAGCATGTTTTTTTAACTGGTTAGAATCATCAATATAATATAGCCCGATTATGGCCAGATTTGATCTTGGTTGCGGTGGTTTTTCCTCAAACTCAACAATTTTACCATTCTGTGTGATTGCAATTCCAAATCTACGGGGATCATCCACCTCTTTAAGTGCGATAACATTTTCACCCGAATTAATAAACTGTTTATAATCGATTTTGGCGATAGTATCACTTAATATTATAAGAACCGGTCCCGGCGATATCACCTGCATGGCAAGATTGACCGCATACCCCAAACCAAGGAGTTTCTCCTGTTTAATAAAAGTTGATTTGAATGAGTAGTTTTCCTCAACATAATCAACGATTTGATCTCCAAGATGGCCAACAACAAGAACCACTTCGGCCGGATCAAGTTCCACCAGCGGGTCCAGAATATGTGCTAACATTGATTTCCCAGCCACTGGCAAAAGCGGTTTGGGAGTCGTTAATGTATGCGGCTGCAATCGTTTTCCGATTCCGGCCGCTGGAATAATTATTTTTAAATCATTTGGCATTTTAAAATCCATTTTTATCCAGAGGTATATATATAATAAAAATATATTAGGTAAAAGAGTTTTCTTGAAGATAATTCATTGAAAATGATAATTTTATACAATTGGTATAATCAATTTACAATTGGGTCGGATTATGTTATAATTTCTCATTATGGCAATTTATTTTTTTTCAGATGTTCATCTTGGCGCAACCGATAAAAAGTCGGAAAAAATCAAGTTGGAAAAACTTTTTTCTCTTTTTGATTTGATACGGGCTGACGCCACAAAGGTTTATATTTTAGGCGATCTCTTTGATTTTTGGTTTGAGTATAAACATGCTATCCCAAAAGAACATTTGCAGGTTGTGTTCAAGCTGGCGGCGATGATTGAAAGTGGGATCGAGGTTCATTATATCTCCGGTAACCATGATTTCTGGCTCGGTGATTTTTTGGAAAAAGAAGTCGGCCTTATAATTCATAAAGATTTTTACGAGATAACGGAAAACAATCGGCGATTGTTTATGATTCATGGTGATGGCCTTTCCCCCGGCGACTGGAAGTATCGAATATTAAGAAGAATCCTGCGCAATAAAATTAATATTTGGTTGTATCAGAAAATCCCGTGTGATATTGGAATACCATTCGCCAAATTTGTTTCAAGATCATCGGCACTTCACTCCGAAGGTAGTATAAATAAATTTGCCAAAGATTATGAAATATATGCTCAAGAAAAACTAAAAATGGGATATGATGCTGTTTTAATCGGTCATACTCATTACCCGCAAAGATTTGAATATGGCTGCGGAATATATATTAACACCGGCGATATGATGAGAAATTTCAGCTATGGTAAACTTGATAATGGTGAATTGACGCTCGAGTATTTATAAAATGGGGAAAAAAATAGAAATAATTCGTTCGATAAAAAAAATGCAGACCGCATCGCGGCTTTTAGCACAAAAAAAAACTATTGGGCTTGTTCCGACAATGGGATTCCTTCACGAGGGGCATCTGTCGTTAATAAAAAAGGCAAAGAAGCATAGCGATAAAGTTGTTGTTACAATTTTTGTGAATCCGACGCAATTTGGGCCTAATGAAGATCTGTCAAAATATCCACGCGATGAAAAAGGTGATATAAACAAAATCAAACAAGCTGGTGGTGATATAGTTTTTATTCCAAAGCGAGATTCTATTTATCCCGATGGATATGAAACATATGTCAATTGTGAAAAAATCACGCAAGTATTAGAGGGGAAATCACGGCCGACGCATTTTCGTGGTGTGACGACAGTTGTTGCGAAGTTGTTTAATATTATCCGTCCTGATGTTGCCGTTTTTGGTCAGAAAGATTACCAGCAGGCGGCAGTACTAAAAAAAATGGTAAGTGATCTGGATTATCCTATCAAGATGATTATTGGATCAACAGTTCGGGAAAAAGATGGGTTGGCGATGTCATCGCGAAACAAGTATTTTGATGCTAATCAGCGTAAAGAAGCGGTTTGCTTGTGTCAGGCATTAAAAACGGCCAAACAATTAATCAGAAATGATAAAATCACGGATTCAACCAAACTTCGGGCAGTAATGAAAAAGGTCATCAAAAAAATCTGCCCAACGGCACAAATTGATTATATCGCTTTTACCGATTTTGAGACACTTAAAGTTGTTAAGAATATTAATAAAAATACAATTTGTTCTCTCGCTGTTAAATTACATGGAGTTAGATTGATTGATAATATGAAAATGTAGTAAACGACCCTTTTCAATTTATTCAATATTATGCTTGAACGTTATTCCGCCTAATTCGTCTTAATTCAAAAGAGTTGACAATAGGATATAAATAGTTATCTTTAGTGCCGTGAATAAATTAAAAGCAATTCGAAAATTACCCGTTATTCTCCTCACAATAACGATGTCGCTAATTATAAATTCTCAGGCATTTGCCCAGGATTTTGGCGATTCGATTTTTATTACGCAAAGAACAACTGTACTAGTTTTATTATTCGTTTTTTCAGGCGCAGTTTTATTATACACCAAATGGGCCAAAGGTGGCAAAAAGTTATTTATCCGTAAAATCGCCGGTGTCGATGCGGTTGAGGATGCGGTTGGCCGAGCTACCGAGATGGGTAAGCCGGTGCTTTTTATACCCGGGATTGCCGATGTTGACGATATCGAAACAATCGCCGGAATAGCTATTTTGGGTCGGGTGGCCCGAGTTACCGCTCAGTATGATACGCCACTTCGTGTCCCAGTTCGGTATCCGATGGTTTTGGCGGCATCGCAGGAAGTTGTTGAGGGTGCCTATGCTGAGATGGGTAAAATTGACTCATACGATCAGGATACGGTGCGTTATGTAGCCGGAGAGCAGTTTGCTTTTACGGCAACGGTTAATGGTATGATGATGCGTGAACGGCCTGCCGCTAATATATATATGGGCGGATTTTTTGCCGAGTCATTATTGTTGGCCGAAACCGGTAATGCCTCTGGAGCGATTCAGATCGCCGGAACGGCCCGACCGGAACAGTTACCGTTTTTTATCGCCGCCTGTGATTTCACATTAATGGGCGAGGAGCTTTATGCCGCCTCAAGTTATCTGAGTCATGAACCTCTTTTACTCGGCGGTCTTAAGGGTCAGGATTTTGTTAAGGTTGTTATTATTATTTCTATATTAATTGGTACATTACTGGCAACATTTGGAGTGGGAGAATGGTATATCAACCTGTTTGATGTGCCATAAAATCTAATGCGAACAACAGTCCCGATTATAGTTGCCTTTGTCGCTGGCATTCTGCTGATTATCAGCTTTTTTATCAATCCTGAAAGAGTATTTATTGGTGATGCTAAGGAAGTTATTTTACAGTGGATGACTATTGTTGGTGGATTTGCCTTGGTTCTTGGTGTGGTTTCAATCGTCAGGGTAAACGCCCGGGCCGTTCAGCGTAAAAGCGAGGACTGGATCTATAAATTAATGACAATTGTCTCGGTTTTTGCTATGGCTATCCCGGCGATGATGCCAGTCACCAAAGAATCTATCGGTGGTTCGATTTTTTATAGCATCTTCCCCGAAAGCTGGATACCTCTTTTGGGCACCGGCTCAAATTCGATTTACGACTGGCTGTTTAATTATATTGATGCCCCAATGATGGAAACGATGTTTGCGATGCTCGCTTTTTATATTGCCTCGGCGGCATATCGCGCCTTTAGGGCTCGTAACGCTGAAGCAACATTACTTCTTTTGACAGCAATTATTGTGATGCTCTGGCGGGTTCCGATGGGTGAAGCATTTTTGCTATGGATCGACGGCGATCTGCCCGGATATATAAATAGTTATGTGATGGGCGGCTTTAATGTCGCGGTTCAGCGTGGTATTATCATCGGAGCGGCCCTTGGTGCGGCCTCGATGTCACTGCGGATTATTCTTGGTATCGAACGAACTTATATGGGTAAATAAAGAATGAATATCTGGGAAAAAATGAATGCCTTAGATCGTCGCTGGATATATCTTTTGATGTTTATATCAATTCTTGTCCCGACTATTTTTGTCGTAAAATTCCCGATTGAGCTTTCCCCAGAAGCTGAGCAGTTATATAATGCCGTTGAGGAAATTCCAGACGGCTCTGTTATCATGCTTACTTTTGATTATTATGCTTCAGCTCTGGCTGAGACTGAACCTATGTCAATTGCGGCGCTTCGACATATGTGGCGTAAGGATATGAAAATTGTCACGCTGTCCAACATTCCGCTTGGTGGCCCTACAATCGCCGAAAGAGTTACCCGTGAGATTGCCGAAGAGTTTGGCAAAGTGTATGGTATTGATTATGTCAACCTTGGCTATAAGGCTAATTATCTGGCCGTGATGCATGGCATGGCCGATTCTATTGGAACTATTTTCCCGACTGATTTTACCGGTACACCTCTTTCTGAATTGCCATTGATGAATGAAGTAAAAAATTATGATGATATAACATTTATTTATTGTGTAGCCGACAATGCCACAGTTGATTACTGGATATCAATTGTTAATGCTCAATATAATATCCGGGTTGGTTCCGGGGTGACGGCGGTGATGGCACCAAAAATGTATGCTTTTATTGAGGCTGGCCAGATGACTGGATTATTGGGCGGGATGAAAGGTGCCGCTGAATATGAAAAAATGGTCGGTGCGCCAGGTTCGGCAACTATTGGTATGGATGCACAATCGATGGCACATTTTCTGATAATATTTATGGTTATCCTTGGAAATGTCGGATTTTTCCTATCAAGAAAAAATAAGAAAGCAACCGAATAAAAAATGGATAGTTTTAGTTTCATAGAACATTTTCAGATCTGGCTGAGAGCCTACCTGATTTTATCATTGTTTTCCTTTATGTATAAGGATAACAGGTTCTATAAGATGTCTGAGCATATTTTTGCCGGGCTTTCGGCGGGGTATTATGTCGGACTTATCTGGCAGACAGTAATTATCCAACAATTAGTTAATCCGATGTTCGATAATGGCGAATGGTGGTTGCTTTTCCCGGGATTTTTGGGTGCGTTGATGTTTGCCCGAATGATCCCAAAATGGTCCTGGATCAGCCGAGCTTCACTCGCCTTTTATATGGGCAGTACGGCCGGAATTTTCCTGATTGAATCATTGCATGGCCGGATTATACCTCAAGTAAAATCAACAATGGTCTCACTTGATCCAAGTAATGGCTTTGCCGCAATACTTCTGGCCTTGATTATTGTCATCGGTGTTATCTCGACATTGATATATTTTTATTTCTCGAAAGAACATACCGGATTTTTGGGTGTCACGGCCAAAGTCGGAATCTGGTTTATTATGATTTCATTCGGAGCACATTTTGGATACACCGTAATGGGTCGTATCTCGCTTCTTATAGGTCGCGTTCAGTTTCTTGTCTATGACTGGGGCGAATCAATCAGACAGATCTTTTAGTTATTTCGGATAACCGAAAACTCCAAATCCAAAAGAATAATCATTTGTAAGGCTGTTTAACTTTTTAACCCTATTTACTAATTGTTCTGGATAACGAGTAATAATTATTTCCTTGCCTTTTTCCCAATCACTCTTGAATTTATTTAAATTGATAACGGCAATGCTATTCCAATTCCCATTAAAGTAGCCCGCCATATAATCACCACCGAGCCAATTTTGTAATGCTTCCATATGCATATAAAAGCAATCAGGACACCAGCCACTAGTATTGAAAACAATTGATTTTCCGCCCTTTTCAAAAAAGGTTATTTTTTCAATAAACCCCGCCCTTATAATTGTATCTGTTGAAATTGAATCCAAATTGCCGGATTTAATAATATAAAGTGTGTCATTCCTTTTTAATATATCTGGAAGGGAACTCAACACAGCACTTTTTGTTTGCCCATTGTGATGTATTAACGATAATCCGACGTCAGAGCCAGTTATTCTATATTTAAGAGTTGGAAGAACAACCCAGGATAATCGCTTGGCATTTTTATCAACAGCCCATGCCTGTTGCTGACCAAATCCAATTCCAAAAGAAATATTTTGTGAGATTGAGGCTTTTCCCCAATTACGCATCCCACCAATCTCAAACGCGGGATTATTATTTGCCCCAAATATCTCATTCATATGTGCATAAATAGCCCAGTTATTATTATTATCATTTTCAATATCCATATATTTTACTATTGATGCATGGCTTATAAATAGCGGAAATTGAGCCCCGAAACCAAAATTATAATTTTTGCCTATCCCAATATAACCATTTACGTCAGGCACAATATTAGCGCCCAATCCATTTAAATCATAATGCCAGGAAAGGGAAATCATCCAATCTTCATTATCTAATGGTCTGGAGGGTAGGAAATGATGTGTGGTACCGCATCCACTAAGAACGTAAATGATGAATAATAGAAAAATTACAGGTTTGTATCGAAAGTCCATGTAATTAAGATATTATATTTATGTAGGGATATCAATAACTTAATTAATTATAAATGGAAGTCGAAACCGGAGGGTTTCGACCTGCCAAATCAGGCTTTGGCCATAAGTTTGCCAAGACTGTCGTAAAAGGCCGGGACCATATCAGATAATGGAAGATTCACAATATCATTTATCGAAAGCTTATCCCCGCCGACTTTGCCAATCGCCGAGATCGGAATACTATTTTTAATACACAGTTCGACTAATTTTTCACCATCGTTTTT
This sequence comes from Candidatus Zixiibacteriota bacterium, assembly GCA_024230695.1. Next base: position 5,608 of record JAAERC010001099.1, on the reverse strand, counting down.
GTCAACTGAAACAATAATTCTTGATTGTGTCTCACCAAACAGTAAACAATCGGCACGAAGCTCTTCATCGATATGAATCTGCGCTCCGATTGCCTCTTCTTTATTGGTGATACAGCATTCGGCCAATGTTACAGCCAGACCGCCATCGGCGCAGTCATGAGCCGATTTGATTATTCCTGATTTTATTGCTATATAAACAGTATCCTGAACAGATTTTTCGAAATGTAAATCAAGTTCCGGAACCGGACCGGTGTTTTTATTAAACATAGTATGAATATATTCTGAGGCGCCCAATTCTTCTTTGTTTTCGCCGATTAGATATACTAAATCACCGTCATCCTTGAACCACTGCGTCGTGATATGTTTGATATCATCAACAATACCAAGCATCCCAATTGTAGGAGTTGGGAAAACTGCTCGATCTTTATCCTGATTATAAAAGCTGACATTTCCTCCGGTTACCGGAGTGTTAAACATCCGGCAGGCCTCGCCCATCCCTGCTATCGCTTCAGAGAAACCATAATATATTTCCGGTTTATACGGATTGCCAAAATTCAGACAGTTCGTGATTGCGACCGGACGTGCCCCCGAGCAGGTGACATTTCGAGCCGATTCGGAGACTGCCTGCTGGGCACCGACACGCGGATTGAGATAACAGTAACGACCATTGCAGTCGGTGGCCATCGCCAACGCCTTATCGGTTTTACGAACCCTAAGGACAGCGGCATCAGAACCAGGCTCGACAATCGTAGCAGTTCGCACTTGAGAATCGTACTGATCATGTACCCATGATTTATCACAGATATTTGGTGCGGCCAGCATTGTAAGTAAATCTTCGTTCCAATTTCTATCGAGTGGATAATCGTTCAGGTCGAATTTCGCCAGTTCGTCGATATATGCAGGTTTTTTTGTTTCGCGATGATAAACCGGGGTGCTTCCACCCAGAGCTAAAACATCAGAGGGAATCTCAGAGACCGTCTCACCATTGAGACATACTTTGAAAATTCTAGAATCATTGGTCATGCCGATTATAGTCGAATTGAGTTCCCATTTATCAAAAACTTCACGGACAGCATCTTCCTTGCCCTTTTTAACACAAACCAGCATCCGTTCCTGCGATTCGGAAAGCAGTATCTCGTATGGTGTCATGCCATCTTCCCGAACCGGAACTTTATCTATATCAATAGTAACGCCAGATTCACCACGCGCCGACATCTCGGCTGATGAGCATGTGATTCCGGCGGCACCCATATCCTGAATGCCTATGATTAAATCTTTTTCTATGATCTCAAGAGTGGCTTCTAACAATAATTTTTCTGTGAATGGATCGCCAATTTGAACCGCTGAACGTTTTTCCTCAGATTCTTTTGTTAACTCCTCAGAGGCAAAAGTTGCCCCGTGGATTCCGTCCCGTCCGGTTTTGGAACCGACGATCATCACCGGATTGCCGACACCTTCGATTGTTGCCGATATCATTCCATCGGTTTTTGCGATACCTACCGCCATTGCATTAATAAGTGGATTGCCGGTGTAGGCTTCATCAAAATAGGTCTCCCCGGCCACTGTCGGAACACCAAATGAATTGCCATAGTCGCCAATACCGCGCACGACACCATCAACGAGATAACGAACACGGGGGTTTTCTGGAGAGCCGAACCGCAGTGAGTCAAGCGAAGCAATCGGCCGGGCACCCATCGTGAAAATATCACGTAGAATACCGCCGACTCCGGTGGCCGCACCTTGATACGGTTCCAGCGCCGAAGGATGATTATGCGATTCGATCTTGAAAACGCAGGCGAGCCCGTCGCCGATATCAACCGCTCCGGCGTTTTCCTCACCGGCTCCGGTTAACAGGTTTTCACCCTCGCGCGGAAGCGTTTTGAGTAGTGCGATTGAATTTTTGTATGAGCAGTGTTCTGACCACATCACCGAAAATATTCCAAGTTCGGTGAAATTCGGTTCACGCCCTAAAATCTCTATTATTTTCTGATATTCTTCTTCGTTTATTCCGTGATCTTTAACTATTTCAGCAGTAACTTTTGGCTCTTTTGTCCGTTCCATCGGCTCCTCCATCTGTTAAGAATACGAATATAGAGAAGCGTTTGGTTTGAGTCAATGAGAATGTTTGAAATGGCAATTATTATTTATTGGGTATTGAGTCATGTATTCTGTGATAGGTTTTGCGATTACCGAACAGAGATTTGTTCCCCCAGAGAAAACAGCGATCTTGAATTGCCTCGGAACAATCGGAAGTGTCAATATAAGCCGGTGTCGATAATGTTAAATAATCTACACAATGATAAATGAATATCATTTTCTGAAGTAAATCATAATCTGAACAAACCAGGGTATCTCGGGCTTGCTTTTTTTTGCAGCATTTATCAACATGAAATATTATTGTATCGTCAGATATTTCATATTTACCGGAGTGCTCAGAATTATTCCATTCCACATTAAAACGTCCGGCGTCAAATTCTAAATATGAGGTGTCAGTTTTTGCATCCGAAGAGTCGGAAATATGTCCAGAAGGCCCAAACAAAGGCCATATTAAATATGGAACTCCCCAAGTGCCTTCAAGCTGTTTATCAAACGGTTCGCCAAAAAGATTGGAAGTAAGGCCTAATAATAGGAAAATAGTTATTCCGATAAAAAAAATAGATGTTTAATAGATAATTCTGGTAGTATCATCACTCTTTAATTTCCTGTCGAATAAAAACGCCTTCGGTTTTGAGAGCAAATTCCCACCATAAAATGTAATCATGAGGGATATTTATGAATGTAACCCCATTCGAATCGGGCCAATTGAAATCATAAATGAAAATTGAATCGGAATTATAAATCTCAATACCATAGTCCTGAATAATTGTATCTCCAATATTAAATTGAATAGTATCGCCATTAAGCATACAATGACCTTTATATTGATTTACCAGAGTTGTATCATTACGGTATATATTAACCTGAAATATTAAACGGAACATATCCATAATCAAAATTGATTTCATTTGAATCGGATCATCGTCACTCACAGATTTAACATTCGCCATTTTGCCCGGAAGATATCCTGAATCAACAATGATTGCCGGTTCAGGCATTTTTAATCCGGTGTATTCTTCCACCCACAGGTAATTACCGCCACAAGTCGGTTCGACAATTATTTCATCTCTTTCGCAACCAAAACCAGCGAAAACTACAATGAATCCGACTAATAATAAAGTTAATATATGCCTGCAATATCTCATTTTGACCCCACCAAATTATATACTAATATAACGTATTAAGGTTGTATTTGTCAAAGACAATATTGTTTAAAATTCATTATTCTTTTCTCTTTATAATTTTATTTCAATTTGTATATTTAATAATTATGACAGATATGCTCAAACAGATAAAAGAAAATATCGCTCAAAAGCAGATGGTCTCCGCAGGTGATAAGATATTAGTATCTTTTTCAGGCGGGCCGGATTCGACCGCTTTGCTGTATTCTCTTTATAAATTAAAAAAAGAATTCAAAACAGAAATAACCGCCTGTTATATCAATCATTATATCCGGCCAAAAGATGTTAAAAAAGAAATAAAATTCTGTCATGAATTTTGTAATAAACTTAATATCCCGTTTATTGTCGTTGAGGCTAATATTCCTAAATATGCCAAAGAGCAAAAACTTTCTCTCGAAGAAGCGGGAAGGAATTTCCGCAAAAATGTCCTTCAAAAAATCGCCATAGATAATGATTGCAATAAGATCGCGGTGGGACATCATCTTGATGACACAATCGAAACTATCCTGTTTCGGCTGTTTCGAGGAACCGGCCCGGGTGGTTTGAACCCGATCAAGCCGATTTCTGGATTATATATCCGTCCGCTTTACAATATCCCAAAAGGCGACATCGTCGCTTTTCTTAAAAATAATAACATCAAATTTGTAATTGATAAATCAAATCTTGAGTCAGATTTTAGCCGTAACTATATCAGGAACAAGGTCATCCCGGTAATTGAAAAACATTTTGGCAAAAAAATAAAAGGGTCTATAAATAAATTCAGTCAAATTCTTGCCGATGAAGATTATTTCCTGAAAAATCTTGCTCAAAAAGAGGCGAAAAAACTGTGTACTATTACGTCCGGCGGGAAAATAATTGTTGATTTGAAAAAGATTTCCGTATATGATACAGCAATTAGACGGCGGATAATTAAACTGCTTCTTGAAAAACTATTTAAACATCCGGGAGGCGGCAGTTTTAATCAGATCGAACGGATAAATGATTTGATAAATGGTCGTCAAAAAGCGGTAAATTTGGGTAAGAACCTGAGGGTTATCAAGGACCGAGACAATCTTATACTTTCAGGGAAAAAGGTAAACTTAGGGAAACAAAATTTAACGATTCCAGGGACGATTGAACTGCCTGATATTAAAACGGCGGTAAAAACCTGTTTAATCGAAAATAAGTCGGACGATAAGGCCAAAAAAGTTAGACAAAAAGGCGGCTGGAAGATCAATATCGATTATGATAGAGTTAGTCTGCCTTTGGAAATCAATGGCATTAAACCGGGAGACAAATTCAGGCCGCTGGGATTAGGTGGAACAAAAAAAGTCGGAGATTATCTTACTGATAAAAAGTGTCTCCGGCAGACCAGGGATGAAATAGCTGTTGTCAGGGATAAAAAAGGAATTGTTTGGTTGGTTGGATATGAAATAACTGACCGGGTTAAAATAAATAATAAAACAAAAAAGGTGTTAGAAATTGAACTCATCAGAAGAAAAAACGCTGACCGATACCCGCAAATTTGAGCTAATTTATTCCCAGGATAAAATAGCTGAGCGGATAAAGGAACTGGGAAATCAAATATCCCAGGATTACAAAGAAAAAGACCCGGTATTAATCGGTGTTCTCAAGGGTTGTATTCTGTTTTTTGCCGATTTGATCAGAGAAATATCTGTCCCTATCGAACTTGAGTTTGTAAACGCCTCCAGCTACAATGGCGGTGTTGAACCTGACAAAGATGTGGTCTTGAGCAGCGGGCCGAAAATCTCATTAACAGGCCGTCATGTTCTTCTCGTTGAAGGAGTTGTAGATTCAGGTCATACTGCCGTGGAAATAATGAAACAGGTCAGACTTGAGGATCCAGCCTCAGTTGAGATGGTCTCCCTGCTTAATAAGCCCAAATGCCGCAAAATGCCTGTTGAGATCAAATATATTGGTTTTGAGGCCGAAGATTACTTTGTTATTGGTTTCGGGCTTGATCAGGGTCAAAAATATCGGAACCTTCCGTTCATTGGCAGAGTATTAAATAACAACGATTAAAATATTTTGGCAACTTTGGCCGATAATCTCTTATATTAAAACAAATAGGAGTTTTAGTATTGAGCGCAGATAAAGACAAAAATAAATTCTCGATGAACCGTCCGGGTCAACGAGACAAGGGGAGCAAAGGTTCTCCAGACGGAAAAGATTCTTTCAGTTGGAAAGGCCCCGTTAAATCTCTTGGGTTTTGGGTTGTTATTATTCTAATATCAATTTTTGCCTATAGTGTTTATAACTCATCATCACAAGATTTTGCAGAGATAACATACACTGAATTTTTGCAGCAAGTGGAAAATGAGAATGTTGTT
>JAAERC010001098.1 GCA_024230695.1 Candidatus Zixiibacteriota bacterium | reverse complement strand
TAAAAAATCCCACATAATTAGTAAATCGGTATATATGCATAAACCTTTATTGGAGAATTTGTTGAATTGATTATATTCTATTGCCGATATAAGAGTAATTATAGCAACGTGGATTTGATTGAAATGGAAAGAAATGAAAAACATATTCATAGATCATAAATCATTGATATTTGTATTCTTACTTATATTTGCTTTCACAAAATATGGGTTTTGCGATTCTGATAACGCAGAGAATAATATCGGTGATGATGTTGTTATTGATTCGATAATTATTGAAAATGGCGATATTTTCGATTTAAACCTTCCTGAGAATGAAAATTGGATCTTCAAGCTGGCTAATAAGTTACATGTTAATACCAAAAAACATGTCATAATGCGCGAGCTTCTTTTTAAAGAGGGTGATCTGTTTTCTGAGGAGTTGGCCAATGAATCGGGGAGAAACCTGCGATCACTTCCATATTTGTTTAATGCCCAAATTGAAACAACTGTAACCGACAGTGGTCGCAATGTTGTGAAAGTAACTACTTCTGACCGCTGGACATTGGCTGGCGGACCAACAATAAGTCGTAATTCAGGGCAGACCACATATCAATTGGGTTTTGAAGAGGTCAATTTTCTTGGGTATGGTCAGAGAGTTTCTTTTGATTATTTCATTCGTGAATTTGAAGAAAACTATTTTCAGGCATCTTTTTATGAACGACGACTATTTGGCTCAAGATATGGCTTGAATTTCTATCATAATGGACATCCTGAAATCGGAGACAGAGGTTTCAGTATAATCAAACCGCTTTTTTCACTTGATTCAAAATTTGCGTATAGTGTCAGTTACAATGATATTGATCGATTAGATAAATATTATTCATCAGGAAGCGAGTTTGCCCAAAATAGATATAGAAGCAAGCATCTGGGATTTTCAACTGTGTATCGGTTTGGCGACTATCACAATAAGGTAAGTATTGGTTTTACATATAATTATAAAGATATAGATATTTCTGATCGTCTGATAATACCATCTTATTCTTTTAGTTTTCCAATAGACAGTGTTT
>JAAERC010001097.1 GCA_024230695.1 Candidatus Zixiibacteriota bacterium | reverse complement strand
ATGAAACAAAATATTCGAATTGGAGTAGCGTGTATAGCTCGTAAGACATTTGACTATAACGCAGCTGAAGAAATCTATGGAAATATCGTCAAAAAGCTGAAATCCATTGAAAATGTTGATTGGGAAATCGTTCCCGAATTAGTCATAGAAATCGAAGATGCCCAAAAAGTTGCCCGTGAATTTGCATCTAAAGCAATTGATGGTTTGATTTGCATTAGCGGTACTTTTGCTTTAGGACACTTGATATTGGAATTAAATAAGGCTGTTGGGCGACCAATCTTGTTATGGGGGCTAGAGGAATTACCTTACGACGGAGGAAAAATACGCCTTAATTCTGTCTGTGGAATAAATCTAAACTCGTCAATTCTTTACAAGGCTGGTATAAAAACATATCAAGTTATAATCGGTAATGAAATAGATCAAGACTGGTTAGACGCAATTAGGATATTGAAAGCTTTTTCAACGGCTCGAATAGGACTCGTTGGCGGGCGTGCTCATGGATTT
>JAAERC010001096.1 GCA_024230695.1 Candidatus Zixiibacteriota bacterium | reverse complement strand
TGCCCGGAATGTAAGGCGAGTCTCGGTGTTTCGCAACGTAAGGGACTTACTATGGGTCTGTAGGTTACCAGACTGATCTGTTTGTGAATGCAAAAATTGGCAAATAAAAAAGGCAGGCTAACCAGCCCGCCTTTTTTATTAATATTTTCAGATTCTATTTATTTGTCGCCGAAGCTTTATTTGCACTCATCTCTTTGGCACGTTGGGCGATATCTGCGACAGCTTCAATCGCCTTATCAATATGTTCTTCGGTGTTAAAAGGACCAATAGCAAATCTGACCCCGCCATGGATCTTAACTATATCAAGTTGTTTATGAACCAATGGAGCACAGTGCAGTCCGGTGCGAGTAGCAATATCAAAATCAACATCGAGCATTATTCCAACATCACCCGCCTCGAGTCCATTGATATTAATTGTGATTGCCGATAGATGATTTTCAAGATTGTCAGCGCAGTACGTAACAACACCGTCGATCTTATTAAATCCATCAAGAAGTTTTTGCGTTAGTTTCATCTCCTGAGCATGGATCTTTTCAACACCGCCCTGTTCCTCGATCCATTCCTGTCCCGCCCAAAGTGACGCGATTCCAACAACATTCGGAGTGCCATATTCCATGCGGTATGGATATTCATCAAGATGAAACGGAAACGCTGAGCGAACGCCGGTTCCGCCGGCACGGGTATGAGCTATTTCAACATGTTTGCGCACACATAATCCACCGATACCGGTCGAACCCATCAGAGATTTATGTCCGGTAAACGCAAGAACATCAATATTCATATCTTTCATGTTGATCGGTACCATCCCTGCTGTTTGAGCAGAATCAATCGCGAAAAGGACATTTTTTTCATGGCAAATCTTGCCGATCTCTTTGACAGGTTGAACGGTTCCCAGCACATTGGAGCCATGATTGACAATAACAAGTTTGGTATTTGGCTTGATTGCTTTTTTGATATCTTCAGGATCGATAAATCCCTGATCATTAAAAGGAATAAAGGTCGCCTCAACATTTTTATCTCGGACTAATTGATTGATCGGCCTGATTACCGAATTATGTTCCAGATTGGTCGTAACAACATGGTCGCCTTCCACAAGAAGCCCCGCAATAATCAGATTCAGAGCATCAGTCGCATTGTAGGAAAAACATAACCGTTCGGGGTTAGTTTCATCACCGCCGAAAAATCGAGTTAATCGTTTGCGTAATTCTTCAACCAGATTACCAGCTTCAATAGCCTTGTCAAAACCGCTTCGACCCGGATTAACGCCGCATCCGCGATAAAAATCGGTCATAAATTTGTATACATTATCTGGTTTTGGCCAGGAGGTGGCCGCATTATCGAGGTAAATTAAATTGTCCACTATAGTCCTCTCCACAGTCCAATATTATTTGACAAAAAGATAAGAAAAAACGGAAAAATGTCAACCGGATATCAGTTTTGGTCAGCCGAAAAAGGATTTCCATTACTATTTATCATTTGTTTTTTTGGAAAAAGCCGACTATTTTGAAGGCCATAGTTGTATAAGAAAATAAATATTATTTATAGACTGGAGAATTTATATGAGGGCGCTTATAACCGGAATCACCGGACAGGATGGCTCGTATCTCGCTGATTTTTTACTGGAAAAAGGATATGAAGTTTTTGGGATGGTCCGGCGGGCATCAACCGAATCATTTGAACGAATTGAACATATACGCGATAGAATTACTTTTGTCCAGGCCGATCTGCTTGATCAATTATCGATCATCAATGTTATCGAAGAATCCAAACCGGATGAGATTTATAATCTGGGGGCACAGTCGTTTGTTCCGACCTCATGGAACCAGCCGGTTTTAACCGGTGAATTTAATGCGTTGGGAGTCACTAAGATTCTTGAGGGAATAAGATTATTGAATAAAAAGATAAAATTTTATCAGGCATCGTCATCTGAGATGTTCGGTAAAGTACAGGAAGTCCCTCAAACTGAAAAAACTCCACTGTATCCCCGTTCCCCATATGGAGTAGCAAAGGTTTATGGACACTGGATCACGATCAATTATCGCGAGAGTTATGATCTTTTTGCCTGCTCCGGGATATTGTTTAATCATGAATCACCGCGGCGAGGGCTGGAATTTGTAACTAAAAAAATCACCGATGGTGTCGCACGTATAAAGCTTGGTATGGCCAAAGAGCTGGCCCTTGGTAATCTAGATGCTGAACGCGACTGGGGATTTGCCGGTGATTATATCAGAGCGATGTGGCTGATGCTTCAGCAGGATAAACCGGAAGATTTTGTAATATCGACCGGTCAGACACATTCTGTCAAAGAGTTTGTCGAGACAGCATTTAGTTATGTTGATTTAGATTATAAGGATTATGTTACCATCGATCCCCGTTTTGTTCGTCCGGCTGAAGTGGATCAACTATTAGGAAATTCAGCAAAGGCCAAAAAGAAACTTGGCTGGGAACCGACAGTTGATTTTAGGGGTTTGGTGGAAATGATGGTTAACTATGATCTGGAAAAACTCCGTGAAGAAAAAAACTAAAGCTATTGTTACCGGTGTGGCCGGTTTTGCAGGTTCCTATCTGGCCGAATTATTACTCCTGAAAGGGATAAATGTTTTTGGTCTGGTCGCTCCCAAAGAAAAGCTCGATAATATAAGTTCTATAAAATCGGGACTTGAGATAGAGCGATTTGATATCCTAAATGCTGACAAGATGAATAAGTATATTAATAAGGTTAAACCTGACTATATTTTTCATCTTGCCGCAATCGCTTCGGTTGGCAGATCTTTTGGCACAACGCGGAAAGTATATGATGTTAATTTTACCGGTAGTCTAAATGTTTTTGAATCAGCATCGGCTTTGAAAAGTTTAAAAAAAATGATATTTATTAGCTCGTCCGATGTGTATGGAATCTTCAAGCCAGCTCGGAAAATATTGGACGAAAAACAACCGCTTAATCCGGTTTCCCCATATGGTATCTCCAAAGCGGCTGGCGAACATTTGGCTCAGTATTATGTGAAAAATAAAAATGTACCG
>JAAERC010001095.1 GCA_024230695.1 Candidatus Zixiibacteriota bacterium | reverse complement strand
GTTCTTGGAAGACTTTTTTCAATGATCCCGTTTGCTACCGATATTTGTTATCGAATCAATCTGCTCTCGGTTGTATCGTCATCGTTTACGGCTCTTTTTGGCTACCTTGTAGTTGTCAGAATTGTGAGACTCTGGTATAAACCGGGCGAATTTATCGGTTGGAAAAGGATAATCGGATATATCGGTGGAATAATCGGATCTTTATTTATGGCCTTTTCTTTAACCAACTGGAGTAATTCGGTAGAAACCGAGGTTTATGGTTTATCGATGATGCTTCTAACAATAATTTTCTGGCTGGCGCTCCAATATTATGAAAATAACGGGACCCAAAAAGGCTCTCGACTGGCAATATTGATATGCTTTTTGGCGATGCTTGGGGTTGGTATCCATTTGACCACATTCCTGATTATGCCGGTTGCGGCTATCTTTTTAATATTGAAAAAGGATGCCCCCAAAAGAGCCTGGATAGCTATTTGCACATTAATTGCGGCGGAACTTTTGGCTATTATTGCTTTTTCAGATATTCCTGATGGATTTGTATATTTTGTTTTTGTGTCAGTTTTGATGATGGGTGTTACTGGATGGATCATTTACCAGCATCTTAACTGGTCAGTATTGATCGCGATTGTTGCATTTTCTTTGATTATGATTGGCTTTTACCAATTTATTTACGCAGTTATCGGCGGGACAGTTGTTCTTGTTATACTGGCGCTGGCCGCTCGTAAAAAGTTTGACTGGAAAACCGGAATGGCTATTTTGCTTTTGGCCGTTATTGGTTTTTCATTCCATCTGTTTATACCGATTAGATCAGAATTGAATCCTCGGATCGACGAAAATAACGCCTCGCGTGATTTTTACTCAGGAGATATTACTACTTTTGTTAATTATCTTGACCGTAAGCAGTATGGTAGTGAATTGATGGCTGAGCGGATGTTTAATCGTCGTGGGACATGGGAGAACCAAATGGGGCGTCACGCTCATATGGGATTCTGGAGCTATTTTGAGGAACAGTACGGCTATAATCAAATTTTTGCTTTACTTTTTATTCTTGGTTTGGTTGGTGTTTGGTTCTCAATCAAGAAAAAAATAGAAATCGGGTATCCATTTTTAATCTTCCTCTTATTAAGCTCAATCGGGCTTGTGCTGTACATGAATTTTGCAGATGGAGTAAAATTTAAT
>JAAERC010001094.1 GCA_024230695.1 Candidatus Zixiibacteriota bacterium | reverse complement strand
TGAGGATTGTATGACATGCCACTCACCACATGGAACAGTGGCGGATAATCTTCTGACCCAGACGGAGCCGGCTCTTTGTCTAAACTGTCATTCAATGCATTTTCATGCCGGACTTGAAGGCTGGGATGGCGATTTTGCCACCCCGCAAACACCGGAACGAGCCGGGACATCAACGCCCGATGGATGGAAAGAGGGTATGTTGACTAAATGTACTCAATGTCACACTGAGGTTCATGGCAGTGATATGCCATCTCAGGCAATTTCAACCTCAGGCAATGGCCTGACAAGATAGGAGGATGTGATGAAAAGATTTTTAACAATTACACTCCAAAGTCTCCTTCTTGTTGCGCTGACCTTTATGGTTGCGGCGGGTCAGGAAGAAGCGATTGAGGAAAAATATTCGGTTTGGATCGGTTCCAGTTATACTGATTACACCGATTATACAAAAAAAATTGGCGAGTTCAGAAATGGCGATGATGAATTCCTTCCGGAATTTGGTATTGATTATCTTTCACGCGGGGCCAATCATATTTTTTCGTTAAACGGAAAATATCGCGATGAGAATAATATCGTTGCCGATATGTCAAGTAAGATCGGTGATGGTTTTTCTGCCGATTTTAGTTATCGGTCACTGAACAAACAAGCTGGTCAGGATATGCTGGCTAATCTGGAAACCCGTGAAGCGGGTGGCGGCAAAATTCTCACCCATGATATACTCGATCCGGATGCAATATATTCTACGCATCGGAAAGAAATCGAAAGCGGTTTCAATCTAAGATTGTCGAAGAAAAATAATATTAGATTGATTGCCGCCCATCGGACAGTATTGCAGACAGGAAGTGAACAGCATCTTGCCAACAGTCATTGTTTTAGTTGCCATATTACCTCCAGTACTGCCACAATCGATAAGATCACTCATCAGATCATGGCCGGTTTGCAGGCGGATATGGGCAAAAATACGGTTGGTTACAAGTTTGATTACCGTATTTTTGAGTCAGAGGCACCGGTCAATATAGCCTATTATGATGAGGCAAAGCATCCTGTCAATGGTGGTTCAGGGGCAGAATTTAGTTCCCGATTACTATTTGATGGAACCAATATGCCGGCTGGCGCATATCCAAACACCGAAAAGCTATCACACAAATTTAGTTTTAAAGGTGATGCCGGAAATAGTAGTTATGGAAGTTCCATTGGTTTTAGTAAGGCGACCAATAAAAACAACAATCTGTCCAGTAGTTCTATAAACGGCTCAGCCTTTTATGCGACAACATTGGCCAGGCTAACCCGTTTATTTGCCAAATTTAGTGTGGCCAAATTGGATATTGATGATGTTGATATTGATTTTCCGCTCTATCGCGATGGTCGTCCCGGAACACCAAAGGATTTCGATATCACTCGGTACTCATCTCTTAACAGAGTTGATCTGAGAGGTTCGGTTGAGATCATCTCCAGGTTAAATAAAAAGACGACCGTATCTTTATCAGCAGGATTACGATTGATCGATCGTGAATATTATCCTGCCGAAGATGCAGATGCCACGACAACATTGTTTGGTCAGGCAAAAGTCCGTTTTCGTAAGGGGATGAAACACTCAGCGTCGCTTAAATATCGCTTTGAGAGCACCTCCAATCCGTTTACATCTGC
>JAAERC010001093.1 GCA_024230695.1 Candidatus Zixiibacteriota bacterium | reverse complement strand
TCTATCTCTGAAAATAAATTATCGCGAATAATATGTTTATTTTTTGTCATTGGAATGCTCCTTCATTTCGTCCCAGGCCTTAAAAGCACGCCGCAGATGAGGAATTGTAATTGAACCGCCAACTGCCAAACCAATTGTTATGGCCTCCTCCAATTCATCATCGGTTATGCCATTCTTTTGACATTGTATCAAATGATAAAGAATACAATCATCACATCTTAATACAAGCGAGGCTACCAGCCCCAACAATTCTTTTGTTTTACAGGGTAAGGCCCCTTTTTGATATACCTGGCTATCGAGATTGTAAAAACGTTTCAGATTAAGGTTGGCATATTTCATCACTGTATTATTTAATGATTCTCTTTCATTTTCAAATTTTTCAACTTTATTGCTTGCCATAATTTATCCCACATTTTACAACAGGTTAATATTTATTTTTTTGATATGAATCAATTTATAAATATCAGATAGTATTGCAAGATTATTAAATGATTTTATTGTCAAACCACTTTTTTTAAATAATTGAGATTTTATTCCCAAAAGAGGACGGTCTTTGTATAGAATATGACTTATTTGCTTTAGAAAAAATATTATAAGTCGATAAATGTATTACAGTTAAATCAAATTGTGTATATTAAAAATATTGTCTTACAATAATTTTATTTGATATATTGATTGGAATTGTTTAAGGTTTTATACGAAAAATACGTTTTAAATAATAGCTTTAGAAGAGATTGGAAGAGAACAGTATATGCCATTTAATAAAGATAGTCTGAAGATTGACGCGGAGAAAGTTACAAATCAATTATCTGAAATAGTATTACATCAGATAGGCGGGACCCTGAAAAAAAGCGGGGCGGTTATTGGTATATCAGGCGGGATCGACTCATCGGTATGCGCCGCTTTATGCGCTAAGGCACTGGGCCCTAAGAAGGTTTTAGGAGTGATGATGCCTGAAAAGGAATCATCTGGCGATAGTGAAAAATTGGCCAGAATGCTGGGTGAAAAATTCGGTTTTGAGACAATAAAAGAAGATATCACTAGTGGATTGTCCGGATTGGGTTGTTATTCAGAGCGAAATGAGGCAATAAAACAGGTCTTTCCGGAATTTGATGATAGTTGGAACTGTAAAATAATTATCCCTACAAATATTCTTGAGAAAAAGACCTTCAATATTTTTTCTCTTTGTATTGAAAACAAAGAGGGCGATAAAAAGACAAAAAGAATGCCATTATCGGCCTATCTTCAGATTGTTGCCGCCTCCAATTTTAAGCAAAGGCTAAGAATGACAACACTTTATTATCATGCCGAAAAAAGAAATTGGGCTGTGATTGGAACTGGCAATAAAGATGAGCATGAGCAGGGTTTCTTCGTTAAATATGGTGATGGAGGGGCGGATTTAAAACCAATTGGCCATCTATTTAAGATGCAGGTTTTTCAATTGGCAAAATATCTTGGGGTTCCTGAAGATATTATTAACAGGACGCCAACCACTGACACATATAGTGCCGAGGTTACTCAGGAGGAGTTCTTTTTCGGTCTCGATTTTTATAGGATGGATATGCTCTGGCATGCCCTGGAAGAAAATGTTCCAGCGGCAGAAGTAGCCAAAGTACTTGATTTAACGGTTGATCAAGTTGAAACGGGATATTCAAATATAGAACGAAAGATATTGGCCACCGAATATCTTAGAATGGAGCCATTGATGGCCGATAAATAGAGATAAGTTATAATTAATAAGTAAGAAATAATTGTATATAAAATAAGGGAAGATTTTAATGCCAGCTCTCAAAGAAAATACAGCTCGTAGTGATCTAAAGGAATTCATCATCGATTCGTTTATGTTTGGACAAAAAGAGCAAACATTTTCGGATTCCGATTCTTTTATGGAAAGAGGGATTGTTGATTCTACAGGTATTTTGGAATTAACTTCATTTGTAGAAGAAAAATATAAATTTGAGATTGAGGATGATGAGATGATTCCTGAAAATCTTGACTCAATTGATAATCTTATTAAATACATTACAAAAAAATTGAGTTAATTGATCTAATGATTCCTATTGGGATCCCAATTGAATTGTCATCATTGTTCTAATTCTGAAAGATTTAGATATAATTATGAATATTTTTGATATACTTTGTAGTTCGGCCCAAAAATATCCCAAGCAGATAGCGGCAGTTCATCATGAAAGTCGAATCAGTTATAAAGAGTTATATTATCAAAGTAAGCAGGTTTCCAATTATATCCAAAATCAAAATTTGGAAAAAGGGTCACGAATTGGAATTCTGTTTGAGAATTCAATAGAATATATATATCTATACTTTGCGGTTTTTGGAACGGGGCATATACCGGTTCCGCTTGACACCTCACTTAATTCTGAGCGGCTTAGTTATATCCTTTCAGATTGTTCCGCCAACGCGTTAATAATTCAAAACAAATTTCTAAAACATTTGCCAGAATTATTGAATGAAGAATCAAAAATTAGAACCATTATAACTGATCATAAGCCTCAATCTGGTTTCTCGGGGGTAAGTGTTGGGTTAATTCAGACTATTGTATCTGAATCTATTGGCGAGACAATGCAACCAAATAAAAACATCCCTGATCCAAAAGATGCCTCGGATGAATTGGCCGCTATATTTTATACATCTGGAAGTACCGGTACTCCTAAAGGAGTTATGCTATCCCACAAAAATCTTTTGTCTAATACATTTTCCACTATAGAGTATTTAAAATTAAATCCGGATGACTCGGTTTTGGTAATTCTTCCATTTTATTATATTTATGGTAATTCCCTGCTTTTAACTCATATTGCTTCCGGCGGGACGATTGTTATCGACAATAGGTTTATGTATCCTGAGATAATATTAAAAACGATGGATAAAGAAAAAGTCACCGGATTTTCCGGGGTTCCTTCCAATTTTATGATCCTCTTAAATAAATCCACTTTTGCTGACAAGGAGCTTAAGTATCTAAGATATTTTACTCAGGCAGGTGGCTCAATGGCTCCAGAAATTATCAGAAAATTAATAAAAGCGTTTCCTGAGAAGGAAATTTATATCATGTATGGGCAGACAGAGGCTTCTCCACGTGTAACATATTTGCCGCCTGAGCAACTTGAAAATAAGATTGGATCAATTGGAATCCCGATTCCCGGTATTGAAATTACAATAGTGAATAAGGATGGTGTTGAAGTACCTAATGGAGAATCGGGTGAGCTGGTTGTATCGGGTGATAATGTAATGCTTGGTTATTGGAATCAGGATGACGATGAAAATCAGGTTGTTCGTGATGATAATCTATATACCGGGGATCTTGCGAAAAAAGATGA
>JAAERC010001092.1 GCA_024230695.1 Candidatus Zixiibacteriota bacterium | reverse complement strand
TTTTGAACTGGGGCACCATTTTTAAGGCTAGTTTTGAGCCGAAAACACTATTATAATGGTAGTTTTGAATGGTCACCATAATTATAAGGCTAGTTTTGAGCCGAAAACACTATTATAATGGTAGTTTTAAACAGTCACCGTAATTATAAGGGTAGTTTTGAGCGGAAACACCAATTATAAGGGTAGTTTTGAACGGTAACACCAATTATAAGGGTAGTTTTAGCTATGGCATTAGGTGAAACGAATGGGATTTAGAGTTATAGCTATTGCAGACCATTTTTTTGAGCAATGAAAAGCCCCGAAATGGGCAGGAAGGGTGGCAGGTAAGGCCAGGCAACAGTCATCCGAATCTGGAGTCATCAGAAGCTGCGCATGGATAGGACCTGTTGCTCTGTATATGTATGTCCCATGCCGCTGTCCCTCAATTGCGTCCGTCATTTGTCATTGGTAATTGCTGATTATTCTGATTATCGTGATCGATGATCGGTGTCCATCCCAAACCCTCCTGCCCTCCCTCCCTCCTCTCCACCCTATTCCTGTACCGTAATTATTATCACCCGCCCGCCCATCCTATTACCCATCATCTCAAACTCAAACTCAAACTCAAAACTCATCTCCTACGCTCCCATCCGTCCATCCATCCATCTGTATATGTACATGTCGTACAGGGTGTTCTTTTTAAACTTTACGATTTGTTTTTTGAATAACCTGGCTTGCACTGAACCGATCTTGACAAAATTTGGTCAGTTTGCACCGACCTGTTTGCCATTATTTGCGAACAACTTTCAATAATTTTTGGCTTCCAGGTGAGTAGTTATATTGATATGAATTTGAAATTGGAAAAAATATCAATTTTTTACTGAAAAACATTAAAATTTTGAAACAAATTGACAGATTTTATACACGTTTCGATTCGCCTCACTGAGCTCGATCTAATTCTGCTTGAATTGTTGAGAAATTCTGCTTTTTT
>JAAERC010001091.1 GCA_024230695.1 Candidatus Zixiibacteriota bacterium | reverse complement strand
TGCCCGGAGGAGGCAATATTTCTTGGGCATGAATATGAGTTTTCAAATGACAGTCGTGACGCATTTATATATACTAAGGATCAGTTATTGGCAAATCGACCAACAAAAGAGAAGCCGTTTAAGAGGATCATTCGTAAAGTACGGAGGATATTTTAGGTAATGTTATTGGATACAGCCATATTTTATATCTGCGCGATTTTTGCTGTTGGTGGTGCGGTGATGATGATTCTTCAACGCAATCCGGTGGCATCGGTGATGTTTATGATTGTGTCCTTGATCGCTCAGGCCGTTCTTTATGTTCAACTTAGTGCATTGTTTGTTGGTGCATTACTTATAATTGTATACGCCGGGGCAATCCTTGTGCTGTTCCTCTTTGTCATTATGCTCTTGAACCTGCGAGGGGAGAAGTTTGAAAGCGAAAGGCCAAAACTTGGATTGGCTACAAAATATAGTTTAGTAATTGTCTTATTTATTGAAGTTGTAATAATTATAAAACAGACTGTCTTTTCCGGCAGTATTACGAAATCACCGATAACTGTCGCATCGGATTTTGGTAATGTCAAACCGGTTGCAGAATTATTGTTCACTAAATATTTATTTCCTTTTGAGCTTACCTCGATTTTGCTTCTGGTGGCAATTATAGGCGCGGTCTTAATGGCCAAGCGGGAAAAAAATGATAAGGGAGAGCAGATTTGATAGTCCCTATTGAACATTATCTGATACTCAGCGCCCTTTTATTTGCAATTTGTGCGGGCGGTGTTATTATTTCTCGTAATTTAATTATTATTTTTATGTCTATTGAATTGATGCTTAATGCCGCCAATCTTTCGATTATCGCATTTTCAT
>JAAERC010001090.1 GCA_024230695.1 Candidatus Zixiibacteriota bacterium | reverse complement strand
TATGCCGCCGAAAAACCAAATTCTATTTTATTGCCATTATTCTGCCCAACTTCACCAAATTCTGAAAATGGAATTTCAAGTAAAACTCCAAAATCAAACATATTCCCACTAACCGATTCTTCATAAGTTTCAATAACTGATTTTTCCGAATGAGTTGACTTGAAATGTTTGTATGTGATGCCTAATCCTAATATGATATGATGATCTATACCGACCCCAACTGTAAAACAATCCACTTCGTCAAATGCGGAAAAATATGATTTATAGTTTTCATTTCCCACTGGATAATAATAATTTGTTACCAATACATTTTCTAATCCGAATTTGATTCGTGAATATGCCAATGCCAGATTAAAAATAACCTCATTATTATTTTCAGAGTTCCTAATATTCCTTGGGTCAACTATACTCAAACCGATTGAAAATGATTTATACAATAAATCATCAAAGCCTGCCAATTTTGTTGTATTAGGAAGTGATATTGATAACCAATTATCAAGGTGATAAATCCCAAATGCACCCGGATTGTAGAAAGCCGATTGATTATTGACATGATTGATAACACAGTTACCCATACCAACAGATGCCGGAGAGTTTATCATTTGCGCAGTATTAAAGTCCGAGTCAACTTTTGCCTGTCCCGCAGATGGTGCCGGAATAATAAATGAAATTACAAATAAAATACACAAAGTCCAAAAATAGATTCTGCCGGACATATTTGCATTAAAACGATTTAAATATTTAAATAAAGATAACATTGTATATCCAATCTAATAAAATTATCGAAATAGTCAATTAATTAGTTCAATTAGAGCGGAGTCATTGCTATCCCGCCAATTTAGCCTGAGTAGCCCAATATTTGTTTTAAATCCTGAGTTAAACGAAGGGCGGTGGGGTTCATTATGCAATTAGTTATTCCGTCAAGAAGTATTCCTGACGGCACTATGTAATATTATCGCATAAAATCTCCAACTATTTGGTTAAAAAGGTCAGGTTGCGCTGAATATACACCATGACCGGTTCCCGGCATCACCCACATTTGTGCACAAGGGATTGAATTATATAACTCAGTCGAATGTTCTATCGGAATGATATCATTATCTCCGACAATTATCAGCGATTTTGCCTCTATTTTGGCAAGTTGATCTTTTTCCAAAATTATTCCGTTAAGCCATAATTCTTTTATTTTGTTAAAAAAAACAGGCCAATGATCCGGATCGGGATTTAGTTTATTATAAGGCTCCATGACCTCTGCTAATGATTCTGGTGTGGCGTTGGAAATAAAATCAATAAATTCTTGAGTAAGACAATTCGATTGGAAATTTGTACCATCTGTTACAAGTTTTTTAACCCTTTGGGGATACTTGTTGGATAAAATCAATCCAATATTCCCTCCATCGCTCATGCCGATAACACAAAAACTATCGATGCTTAAATGGTTTATTAATTTAATCATATCGTCGGCCATCAGTTCATAAGTTATCGGTTGCTTGCCATCAATTGTCCTACCGTGCCCACGACTGTCAGGCGTGATAACCATATAGTTTTTTTCAAAATGATTGACTTGTTTTTCCAAACTTACTGATGAACCTAGCCCCCCATGAAGCATAAGAATAGGTTCTCCCTCTCCGTGGATCTCGTAATAAATCTCGATTTCATTTATATTGACATAATTCCCGGTCGTTATTACGTCATTGCAAAACGCAGTACTTACCATGATAAGGAAAACAAAGCAGACTTGAATAACTCTCATCTGATCCTCCTTTTTATCCCTGATAAACCATATTCATAATTTATTGGGGGAACGAAAATTATATTTTAAAAAATAAATCCTTACACAAAAGTATATAAATAATTAAACTGAAAAGCAAGATTGAATTGATTTCCGTTCTGACCCTGGTGGCGCACCCCTTGGGGTGCGTTTACTGTCCTATTTGTGTGTGGTAGACTTTTAATAATCCCAAAAAATAAAGGCAGGAGCACAGGGTTATTGCGCTACAATTATTGACAGGTCATTATATCATATTATTCATATATAAATATATTATATTAAAAATGATGTGAGGTATTAATATGAGTCTATTAAAGAAAAAATTAAAAAAGAAATCAGGAGGTGATATTCTCGATATTGCCACCGATTCGGGCGATTTTATCAAGCAGCTCAAGGATGATTTTAAAGATATAAATAAGGTGATAGGAATTGATATAACAGATAAGAATTTTATGGAAGCCCGGGAAAAATTCAAAGATGAACCGGTTGAATTTATTGTTATGGATGGTTCCGAACTAAAATTCGAAAATTCAACCTTTGATACGGTTTCGATTTGCGCCGGGTTGCATCATCTGGATGATATCTCAGGTACATTATCAGAGATGAAACGGGTTTTGAAACCGGGTGGTATATTTATACTTCGTGAGATGTTTCGCGACGTTACCAACGAGAAAAGGCTTACCGATGTCAGACAGCATGATTGGTATGCCAAAATTGACCGATTGCGTGGCAAAAAACATAATCCAACACTTACAAAACAGCAGATTATAAATTTGGTCAAAAGCCTAAGATTGAAAAATATTGAAATGAGTGAGCGTACCTGCGATGATTGCCCGCGGTCGATCGGAGAAACAGTAGAAAAAGAGGTCGCCGAAATGCAGGAAGAGCATGCAAAAATCC
>JAAERC010001089.1 GCA_024230695.1 Candidatus Zixiibacteriota bacterium | reverse complement strand
CCGGCGTGGCTTGGAACTTGTGGCTTCGCTAATCAATGTTTCAGCGTCTCGAACCATTGTTTTAGCTTGTTCGGCTTGCTCTGCCGGCACATTTTTATTGACTTCGGTTACAGCTTTAAGCAGTTGGTCTAAAAGTTGTTTAAGATCAGCCTCAACATCCGACTGCTGCAAGGTATTAAAACTATTTTGAATGTCCTCGGCAATAACCACCGGGGCCGAAACAGTAGTCCCATCCCCAATATTGATAACTTTTTCTTGCTTCACATTTTCCTCCTGTGGTTCATAATTTAGATTTCCAACATTACCATAGACTTTTAATACATTTTTTGGCTCTGCTGCGTTTGATTGTTCTTTCAGCCCAATGTCATCAATTAGTTGCAAAACATTGACCATTTCATAACTTTCCTCACATTCAACCCGGTATTTTTGATTGGCCAGCCGCTTACGTAAATTTTTAAATTTATAGAAATGGGGCTGCTGGCTATGTTTACACCTCGAGCAGTTACAAGGTACCAATGTGTTGTACTTAAGCTGGCGGTATGATTGGTGAATTTCAGCCAATCTATCGGCAATAATGGTCATTAAATCTCGCTTGTGGCGGCCCATAATCCGGACTCTAATCTGCCGCCTATCGTAATATTCAATTACTTCGGCTCTGGT
>JAAERC010001088.1 GCA_024230695.1 Candidatus Zixiibacteriota bacterium | reverse complement strand
TTTATCGTTGTATTATTAGAGCAGATTTTAATGGTGCTGAACAAACATCTTTTATAGATATTGCAATTGTAAAATAAGGAAAGGGTAAAAAATGAAAAAGTTAATTATTCTAATTTCTATGTTTTTGATGTTTCTCTGCCAGTCTTTAATGGCAATTGAATTGGAAAGTAGTCAACTTGAACTGAATATTGAATCACTAAAAAGCGGCAGTATTGATTATTTGGAATCGGCTGAATTTTTAGCTCAGGAAGAAGCCCTTGATTTTGAAGAGAATGATAAGAGTATTTATGAATATACATATAAATCCCCCAAGAAAGCCTTTCTTTACTCACTTATAATACCGGGGTGGGGACAGAAGTATGCTGAATCAAGTATTCTTAAAACAGTTGGTTTTCTTCTTATAGAAGCCGGTTCATGGGGCGGATATTTTAGCAATCATAATAAAGGTAACGATAAAACTACTGAGTATCAAGCATATGCCAATTTGCACTGGACTGAGGGTGATACAACCGGAGCAGACTATACCGATCCTGAAAATCCCATTTATTCAAACCTCGATCCAGATACATACCGTGGGTGGCTTTTGAGTACCTATGGTTCAGTTAATGAACATGAGATTGATCAAATAGGAATAACCGAATCACTACCAAGCACCAAGACCCAACAATATTACGAAATGATTGGTAAGTATCCCCAATTTGTGGGTGGCTGGGACGATTATATAGTCGATTCTAATACCACGGCTCATAGTGTTTATTATATGGGCCAAAGAAAAATCGCCAACGATTATCTTGACAATGCTAATACGATGATGGTGGTTTCTATGCTTAATCATTTGATTTCTGCTTTTGATGCCGCTTTGTCAGCCAACCGGCATAATAAAAAGATCGATGATGATACCTGGTCGGTGAAAGCGGTAGTGAAGCAGTATTCGGCAACAGAAAAGATCCCGATGATAAAAATAACGCACAGTTTTTAAATAAATAGGATTTATTTTGAAAAAAGATATCCCCAAAATAACACTTTTTATTTGCTTTTGTTTATGTATTTCATTTGTGGCCAAAGCAGAGATAGAAATTCCTATTTCACAATTTTCGGGAATATTACTTTTAAGTGATGGTGGCGAATTTGATACTGACGATTTTGATGATGATAATAGTTTTGAAAAAATAAATTCGGAAAAATCGAATAAAACAAAACCCAAATATTCTAAGGCTAAAGCTGTTGCGCTGTCGCTGTTACTTCCCGGTGCGGGGCATTATTATGTCAAACATAAGGGACGTGGTCAGGTGTTTTTGGGTGCAGAAGTAGCAACATGGTTTGCCTATTTCGCTTTCCATTCATATGGAGGATGGAAAGAGGATGATTATAAAAATTACGCGGTTGAGCATGCCGGCATAACAAACTCCGGGCATGATGATAGATTCTATCGTAACCTAATATTTTATAACAGTCGTGAAGAGTATAATACATCCGGAAGAATTATTAACCCCGGTGCTCCATATTACTCAAACGATGCACAATCTGATTGGTTCTGGGATAATGATGAAAATCGTATGACCTATCGAGCGATTAGAAATGCCAGCGAGGTTGCATATCGTAAGGCGACTTTTATGTTGGGCGTGGCTTTGGTTAACAGAGTAATCGCCGGAATCGATGCCTTTCGTCTTGCACAGAAAGAGTCGAATCGATTTAAGGAAGATGATTTCTTTAGTCGGAATAATATTGAATTTGATATAAAGGCCGATCCTTTTGTGGACAATCCCGAATATGGTATTGTTGTCAGGCATCGGTTTTAATTAAAGTGATTCTTTATTCGTTAAAAAATTCGTTTATATTTCTTGTTACTATTCTAATACTTCTGCTTGCCTGTAAACCCCAAAGCGATTTGGATTATAAGTCAAAAAACAGCCCTGCACCGGAAGCGATAATTTTCAAACAATCTTTTGATGGTATTATCCTTGGTAAGAAAATATCCGAGCCGTTTGGATTAACTTCTGATATGGCTGGTAATTTATATCTCGTTGATGCTGGAAATAATAGGATCGTTTGGTTTGATCGGGATCT
>JAAERC010001087.1 GCA_024230695.1 Candidatus Zixiibacteriota bacterium | reverse complement strand
TCTCGATGATATTCCGAATATCTTTTCTCCATTTCAGTTGTTGCTTTAGTTTTTGGTAATTTAAAATCTTCGCCCGAAGCCATATCATGCTGAGGGTAATTCTGTTTTGCAAAAAACTTTTTAACATCATTTGCAGAGGGGCCGGTTGGAATTTCAATCTTACCTGAATATGATTCGACCGGATAAGTGGCAGTAACAATATAATTAAGCGTACTGAAATAATTGGAACAGGCATTTACAACATCATCAATTTTTACCGAATCAATATTACTCTGGAGATTGTGGAAAAAATCCCATCCTGTGATTGCCATCAAAGGCGCTTTGACAAACCCATAATAATGCAGTTTTTCCGACATATATATATCTTCACAACGACGTGTGATTTTATACCCACTCAAAAGCTCCGGTGAGGGCGGCGTGATCGAGAGAGATTGAATTGCTTTATCGGTCAGTTCAATAATCGGGTCGACCATTTCAGGGTTTTCGGTGATAATGCTGATATTTAATCTGGTGAATTCCTTCTTGGTATCGAGATGAGCTGAGACCGAGGTGGCAAGCGGTTCGGTACCATGCTTCAAAATTTTTATTAGCGGAGAATTCTCATTGTCGGAAAGATAATTCTCTAATAGCATAAATGAAAAGTAATCATCATTTAAATAATGAGGTGCCTCTATTGAATACTTTATATATGTTGATTTGACATCAGCTGCCGTTTTATAAATCTTTTTACCAGATAGTGACGTGTATGTTTCCTTTTCTATTTTTGGTAGGTCAACTGCTGGGAATTGTCCAAATATGTTTTTGAGGGATTTTGTCATTTTGGCTTGCTCAAAATCGCCTATTAATAACGCCGTCATATTGTTGGGTCCATAGAATCTTTTATAATAGTCGATTACCGCGTCACGAGGTATGTTGGCGATAATCGATTCATATCCACTAATCGGTTGAGCGTATTTGGTTCCAGCCATGACGTTTGATTCAAAGAAATTTTCTGATGGTGCACTTTCAGCGTCATTGCCCTGCTTTAATTCCTCAATCACAATTTTGCGCTCTTTCTGGAATTTATCTTTGGG
>JAAERC010001086.1 GCA_024230695.1 Candidatus Zixiibacteriota bacterium | reverse complement strand
CAACCCCCGGCACTGTTAATAGATCAGCCAGGGAAACATTTTCTCTTTTCTTAAATATATCTGACAATTTACCTAATTTTGAAACAGAAACAACAATTTTTTTCAATTTTGCCATTTCCAGATTTGTTTCTTCCTGTAACAACTTAAATTGAGAATAATTTTCCCTCGAAATCAAATTATACTTATTCGAGTAGTCAAATAACCTGTCCCGGGCGTTATCTTCACGTAGACAAAGCCTATATTCAGCTCTTGATGTAAACATCCGGTACGGTTCAGTCGTCGATCTGGTAACCAGGTCATCTATCATCACTCCAATGTAACTTTCGGCGCGATCTAAGATCAAGGGCGATTCATTGTCTATAGCCAGTGAGGCGTTTAGCCCTGCCAGCAGACCCTGCCCAGCCGCTTCCTCATAACCTGATGTTCCATTTATCTGTCCGGCAAAATATAGATCACCTATTATTTTGGTTTCTAATGAATTTTTGATCTGATAGGCCGGGCAATAATCATATTCAATCGCATATCCTGGCTCGGTAATCCTCGCCTTTTCAAGGCCGGTGATTGTTCTGATAGCTTTTAATTGAATATCTTCGGGTAAGGAGGTCGAAAAACCATTTGGATAGACCTCGGTATTGTTAATGCCTTCAGGTTCCAAAAATATCTGATGTCGGTCGCGTTCGCTGAAGCGATGTATTTTATCCTCGATGGATGGACAATATCTTGGTCCGGCCGATTTTATCTGTCCGGAAAACATCGGTGATTTTTTAAGATTAGCCTGGATTATTTCTTTGGTTTTTTCCGTAGTATATGTTAGGAAACATGGAACTTGTTTTATATCATATGGTTTGGTTTCGTATGATAAGTAAGGTATCGGCTCAATCCCGGGTTGGATTTCGCATATATCATTGTTTATGGTTGTTCCATCCAAGCGGGGAGGGGTTCCGGTTTTTAATCGACCAACTTCGAAACCTAACGAACGAAAAGAATCGGTCAGTTTATATGCCGCTTTCTCACCTTTTCGCCCAGCTTTGATTTTTGTTTCGCCAATATGGATCAATCCGCCAAGAAATGTTCCGGTACATACAATCACTGCCTTTGCCGAAATATTTTCACCATTATCGAGACCAACACCAACCGCTATCTTGTTTTCGACCAAAATCGAATCTACTGTAGCTTCAATCACCTCGATATTCTTATTCTCATTAATGATCTGACAAACATACTTATTATAAGCTTCTCTGTCAGCCTGCACTCGGGTTGACCAAACGGCCGGTCCGCGCGATAGATTAAGTTTCCGAAACTGTATCCCAGTAGCATCGGCCGCCTTTGCCATCACACCGCCCAGGGCATCTATTTCCTTGACAATATGGGATTTACCTAACCCGCCAATCGACGGATTACATGACATTAAAGCCAATTTGGTCTTATCAAGACTGACCAACCCCACCGATTTTCCGGTTCGTGAGGCCGCTAAGGCCGCCTCTACTCCGGCATGGCCACCACCAATTACAATTATATCAAAATCAGGATGTTTCACGTGAAACTTTTTCCTCTAAGTTCTATGAGCATTTATAATATTATAGGCTATTTTAGCCGATTGGGCTACCTATTTTCCAATACAAAAGCGGGAAAAGATATTATCTAATATTTCCTCGGTATAAACCCGGCCGGTTATCTCATCGATCTCAATTACGGCCTGGCGAAGCTCAAAAGCAATCAGTTCCGGCGAGATCTCTTTTTTAATTCCCTTTTTTGCATTCCTTAGATATTTCAGTGAGCCAGCCAGCTTTTTTTTATGTCTTTCCGAGGTCACAATTAATCTATCAGTTAAATCAGGCATATTTTCATTAATGGAATTAACACATTTTTCCTTTAAAGCCTTCATACCATTTTTGGTTTTACAGGATAAACTCAATCCAATAATGCCTAAGTCCTTGATATCAGATGAGATATTTTTGGTTAAACTTTTGCCTACCAAGTCAACCTTATTTAAAATAACCAAAACTGTATTATATTTGATTAGCTTCTGCAAATCAGATTCTAAATTCTTTTTCCAGCCTTTTTTTGAAATATCTGCCATCCAGGCAATCAAATCGGCGCGTTTCATCTCAGCTTCGGCAAAAACCTGCCCGCTTTTCTCAACATCAGAACTGGATTTTCGTAAGCCTGCCGTATCGGTCAATGACACAGTATGTCCGCCAAGTTCGATCCACTCGGTCAAATAATCTCTGGTGGTTCCCGGAGTAGAGGTCACAATCGCCCGACTTTGATTAAGAAGTAGATTAAACAGCGAGGACTTCCCGGCATTGGGTCTTCCGGCTATCGCAATTTTAAATCCCTCTTTGATGATCTTTCCGGATTGATAAGAATCGACCATCTCTTTGATACTCTTTATTAATACTCCAACCGCTATTAATTGATTTTCCTTTTCGCCTATCTCCAGATCCTCCTCGGGATAATCAATCGCCGCCTCAATTTCCCCCAACAATGTGATAGCCTTATCTCTTAGTCTGCCTACATGTTGCGACATTTCCCCAAGAAGATTATCGCGTGCTGAACGATAAGAATATTCTGTTTTGGAGGTTATCAGGTCAGCTACCGCTTCAGCCTTAGTCAGGTCGATCCGACCGGCCAGAAAGGCTCTTCTGGTAAATTCTCCCGGCTCAGCAGGGCGGATATTATAATTATATATTTCCTGCAGGATCTGTTTTAGGACAAACAAACCGCCATGACAAAATATCTCAACCTGGTCCAATCCGGTATATGATTTTCCGGCTGGCATCTGCACCATTGTAACTTCATCGATGACCGCATCGGTTCTATCGATAATAGTACCATAGTACATCATAAACGGCTTAAACTTTAAAATATTCGGGCCATGTGGCCTGAATATTTTTTTGATAATTTGTTTTGAAAGTTTTCCGGATATCCTGATAGCGCCGATACCGCCCTCACCGGGCGGTGTGATTATAGAGGCTATTGTTTCCTCATAATAGCCAAAAGATTTCTTTTTAGCTATTTTTGTACTTTTTTTTTCATCAGTACGTCAAATTTTCGACACTATTTTTTATTTACAATAACTTCACCAGTTGGCGTAAGTGTTGTTGGTTTTCTGAATGCCAATTGCTCAAGCCATGAGAATAATGAATAACAGATCCAGTATAAAACCAATCCGGCCGCTACATTCCAAAAGAAAAAGCCCATCATTAATGGCATCATATATATAAGCATTTTATTTTTGGGGTCGGTCATCGTCATTTTTTGCTGGAAAAACATACCAACTGCCATAATGATAACCAAAATAATATAAGGATCGCTCCATGTCAGCGCTCCACGCGAAAGATCATCCCACCAGAGCATAAACGGCGCCTGACGGAGAAGAATTGTTGAACGGAAAACCGCAAACAGCGCAAAAAACAATGGCATCTGGGGCAATAATGGAAGACATCCGGAAAGCGGATTGACACCATGCTCTTT
>JAAERC010001085.1 GCA_024230695.1 Candidatus Zixiibacteriota bacterium | reverse complement strand
TACAAGACATTACAGGTATATCTAATATAACCGTGGGGGATAATGCACTAATAGGGCTTGGTAGCGGGAAAGCGAGCATAGAGTTCGACGATTTAGCGACTGATGAAGTGAATATATTGAATGCGAATGTGGGGTTGGGAACGAGTACGCCGTCTTCTCCTTTGCATATTTATGATGATAACAGTGAAACGGGAATAGATGTCGGAGCGTTAATAGAGCAGGACGGAACGGGAGATGCCAAGCTGCAATTTAACTTATTTGGTGCTCAAAGATATTCATTTGGTATAGATAATTCTGATGGTAACAAATTAAAACTTTCAAGTGGTACGGTGTTAGGGTTAAATCATATATTTGCCATTGACCCAGCGACTAGTTTTTTTGGTTACGGGACACAAAATCCAGCATCGACTTTTCATATTTATGAGAATACAGGCAGTACAGGTAGTAATACAGGGCTAACGGTAGAGCAAGACGGTGTTGGTGATGCGAAAATAAACTTGTTCTTAACATCTTCGCAACGATGTAATTTAGGACTTGATAATACTGATAAT
>JAAERC010001084.1 GCA_024230695.1 Candidatus Zixiibacteriota bacterium | reverse complement strand
GATTGCGGAAACTGTCATGATGATATATCTGAATTGTATTCAAACAGCCTTCATGGACAGGCAATAGAAAAAGGTATAAACCTTGCCCCCAAATGTTGGAGCTGTCATGGATACCATTATATTGATGAGGTTGATTCACCTAATTCACCAGTAACAAAATTTAATATACCATTTATGTGCGGCCGTTGTCATAAGGAAGGGACTCCTGTTTCCAAAACTTTTAATATTCACCAGGATTCAATCTTAAGTCATTATTCTCAAAGTATTCATGGCGTTGGCCTTTTTCAGCAGGGTTTGACAGTTACCGCTGTCTGTAATAATTGCCATACATCACATAGCGTATTACCGCATACTAATCCCAAATCGAGTATCCACCGCGATAATGTCGCCGAAACATGCCAAAAATGTCATGGCCGAATTGAGCAGGTCCATAAAAAGGTGATCAGAGGTGAATTATGGGAGAAGGAACCCAATAAAGTTCCGGTTTGTGTTGATTGTCATGAACCTCATGAGGCCAGAAAAGTATTTTATGAAGAGGGCATGGCAGACAGCGAATGTCTGAAGTGCCATAATAATAAAAACCTTACGGCCCAGCGCGATACCGGTGTTATTTCAATGTATGTAGATTCAATTGAGACACATAGCTCAATGCACCGTTCTGTTGCATGTGCGCAATGTCACACCGGAGCCAATCCAAGGCTTGAGCGCTCGTGTGCATCGGTAGCAAATAAAGTTGATTGTTCAATTTGTCACACCGAGATTGTTGAAACATTTTCTAATAGTATGCATGGCAAATTAGGAGATCGCGGAGACCAGCGGGTTCCTGAATGCACAACCTGCCATGGAATTCATAATGTAAAAAGTTTCAAGGATCCATCTTCAAAAACTTTTCCAACAGTAGTACCGGAATTATGCGGCCAATGTCACGGACCCGAAGGTGTTGCATTAAAAGAAATGTCAGAGGGTGATGTTGATCCGATTACAGGTTATCTGGAAAGTATTCACGGAAAAGGTTTAAAAGAGAGCGGTTTGATAGTCACGGCCAAATGCACCGAT
>JAAERC010001083.1 GCA_024230695.1 Candidatus Zixiibacteriota bacterium | reverse complement strand
GGTGTATGTCACATCGGTTGGCGAATCAAGATCGCAAAAAAATCAAATATTATTGCAGAGAAAAACTACGAAACGTAAATTGGCTGATAACAATTAAGGAATAGTTATGAAACTTAGAATACTATCTATCACAATAATAATGGCGTTGATTTTATTAATCGGTTGTGGAGCCGAAACAAAAAAAGAAACATTATCCAGCTCTCAGTATTTGCCAGAAAAAACGGTTCGTTCCGATTTGGTTCGATTTTCAGAGATCAGGACATTTCCCGGTGAATCACTTTGGGAGTATATCAATGGTGGTGCCGAAGTATATCATTTGTATAAATTTATTGAGGTCACTACTGCTGATTATAAAAATGATCAGATAGAATTGGTTGCCGATATATATCATTTTGATGGTGAAGAAAATTCGTTTGGACTGTATTCAATGCTATGCCCGGCCGGGGCCAAGATCATCAATCTTGGGGTCGAAGGGTTTTTATCTCCGGCCAGCGTTAATTTTGTTAAGGGTGAGTATTTAATTCGGTTGACTGGATTTGAAGATACTAATGAGTCTGAATTGGCTCTGATAAATCTGGCCGAAGAGTTAAATGAAATAATACCAGGTACGACCGAGCGGCCAAAACAGTTTGGTCTTTTCCCAAATGAAAATAAGGTGTCCGGACTTGATAAATATTTTGCCGAACAATTTATGGGTCAAAAGTTTCTTTCCGGTGTTTTTTCCCGTAATGTTGTTTTGGATTCCGACACGGTTACATTGTTTGTTTCATCAGATGTAAGCGGCGGGAAGTTTTTATCCTGGTCAAATTATTCTGAAAAGATAAACAAGAAAAAAGACCGCCCGGAGAATATTCCATTTGACGATACGCTTTGTTTAGTTATTGAGGATAATTATTACGGCGATATAATTGTTGGCCT
>JAAERC010001082.1 GCA_024230695.1 Candidatus Zixiibacteriota bacterium | reverse complement strand
TGTAAACTATAATAGATTCAACAACTTAACCTTCTTGCAGGAGAAGTTTTTCAAACTCATCGACCAAATCTGAGAAAATATTGATGACATTTTCAAATGGTTCCGGCGTTGTCATATCAATTCCGGCTTCTTTAAGAATTTCAACCGGGTGATTTGAAACACCGGTTTCAAGAAACCTTTTGTGGGCATCCAAAGCGCCTTTTTCCTTATTGAGTATCTTGCTAGACATCAACTGCGCAGCGGCATAACTGGTGGCATATGTATAACAATAATATTGGCGATAGAAATGACTGATTCGCAGGCAGCCAAGATCTTTGTTTTCTTCAAGATAATAATCGGGTCCGTAATATTTTTCATAAATGTCGCGGTACATTTTACGCATCTTTTCAGCCGAGAGAGCATCTCCCGCTTCAACAGTTTCATGAATTTTCAATTCAAATTCAGAGAACATCGTCTGGGTAAAAAATGTACCCGAAATCTGTTTAATATAATGATTAAGTAGATACAACTTTTCATTACGATCTTTGGTTTTCTCCAGTAAATATTTAATCAATACCGCTTCATTGCAAACCGAGGCTACTTCGGCACAAAAAGTGGTATGTCCATAATAAGTTATCGGTTCGGTGTTATTGGTATAGAAAGCATGCATGGCATGGCCCATCTCATGTGCCAATGTGAAAACATTGTTAATCGAGCCAACAAAATTCAATAAAATATAAGGATGAACCGAATAGCTACCCCAATTATATGCACCACTGCCTTTGCCCTTGGTTTCATAAACATCGATCCATCGAGATTCAAGACCGTTTTTGAAATTCTTCATATACTCTTTGCCAAGTGGTTTAAGACCTTTAATCACCATATCCTTGGCTTCTTCATAGGTAAATTCCATTTTGGAATCAGCTATCAGCGGAACATACATGTCATACTTGAATAATGTGTCGACCCCCATAGCTTTTTTACGAAGAGAGACATATTTATGCAACGGCGCAAGATTGTTATTTACGGTTTCAATCAGATTATGAAAGACTTCTGTTGGGATATTATCACCGTCAAGTTTGTTTTCCAGACATGTATTATATCCCCGAGCTTTTGTATAGAACCAATCTTTGGTTACTGACGAGGATAAACAGGCTCCAAGCGCGTTTTCGTAGTCAAGATATGTAAATTCATAGGTATCGCTGGCTTCTTTACGTAACTTTCTATTTGTAGATTCCAGTATCTGACTGTACCGACCGCGAGTTAATTCAACTTCATTGCCATTTTCATCAGTAACGTTGTCAAATTTAATATCGGCATCATCCATCATTGTAAATATCTGTCTCGGAGCGCGGGCGATTGTGCTGACCTGCGCCAGCAAATCTTCCATCTCAGGGGAAAGAATATGAGCTTTTTGACGAATAATATCTTCAATGTAGAAACGATAAACCGCCAATCGTTCACTTTTATCGAGAAATGACATCAATTTATCATTTTCCATACCTAATATTTCCGGTTCGATAAATGAAGTCGACTGACTAAATAATGATCTTAAGCTGCCAACTCGCTGATACATTTCCTGATATTCCCCAACACGAGTATCCTCATCGCTTTTAAGTCCTGA
>JAAERC010001081.1 GCA_024230695.1 Candidatus Zixiibacteriota bacterium | reverse complement strand
CTATCAAACTTCACAATGTTCTTATCGGTAAAATTATCTATGTTCAAACTTTCCTCGACCTATCAAACATGTTGTTAACCTATTATACAAAGCTGATTTACAATATAGCCATTTTTTTGTGATTGTCCAGAAGGAATTATTGGACAATATATGAGTCGATCTCTTGACATTATTCCGAAAATTGATATATTTAATCACTTCAAGAGAATTTGCCCGCGTAAATAGATATAATTTAATTTTCGATTACTTCTGCGTTGATACGACCCCTTCATATCATGGGGTGATGATGGACGAAAAAAGAAAACTTAAAAGACAGAATCCGTTTTATTTTCTGCGAGCTTTCGACATCGCAAATCGCCAGATCAGCGGACGAGTTGTGAATCTCAATTGTGATGGTATGACTCTTTTCTGCGAAGATCCGATTGACGAAAACAGACTGTGCAAATTCAAAATGGCTCTACCTGAAAATATCGCGGACCGCAAACAGATGACTATGATAGCTAAATCGGTTCGGTGCAATGAAGATGATGATCCCGGTTATTATCGATGCGGTTTTAGCTTTGAAAATCTTTCAAAGAAAAACCTCGAAACC
This sequence comes from Candidatus Zixiibacteriota bacterium, assembly GCA_024230695.1. Next base: position 1,697 of record JAAERC010001081.1, on the reverse strand, counting down.
ATCAACAAACTCTGCCAATCCGCATCATAACTCACGTCATTGCCAGAAGTTTTCAATCCAAAGGTCGGAACGACGTGGCAATCTCCAAAATACCTCATAACCTATACAGTATCATACGATTACAGCATAAATGGCTTCGTTTTGTATATAAAAAGTTTTTGCCCAATACCTCTTACTAACATCATTTCCGCACCCCACAAACGTCATTCCCGTGAAAACGGGAATCCAGGTTGATTTATTATACTATTTAAAAATCCTTGTAACCTATTAACCTTCATTTTATTACAACGAAATGGGTTCGTTTCTTCACTTTTGAGATTTTACAACCAACTAGATGTTGATTCTGACAACTCCCCATATAGGCCTTTTTTGCAATTATTATTCAATTTCAATTTCCACCCCCGTGGTTGGTGTATGTCATCGTGCGCCAACACTACATATACAGAATGGATAAAGATAAAATCAACATTGAATTGGTGGAGAAAGTGTTGTGGATTTTTTTGTAGGTCAGTGAGCCGTTCGCTCCTGACCCAACCCATTTATGCACGTGGGTGGTGGACGTCCCCGTCCGCCGCCGTATACTTTTCTCGTGCCCGGTTAATCTTCAGATTGACCGGGTTATTTTTTGTGCCGGGTGCCCCATGTCTTTAGACGTGGGAATTTCAATCCCCATCCCTGAAGGGGAGGGCACCAATCATTTTTCCCATCAAATAATTGTTGATACTGTTATCTCGACTTAATTGTTATGGATAGATATCGGTATAAAAACATTCGGGTGGGTGATGTAATTTTGGCAAAAAACAGTAAAACGGAGAAGCAAACCCATTTTGTTGTAAGGTATAGTGAGTTATTGTGTTACAAAGATTTATCAGAACCAAAAAGGAAATATGGTACAAAATTTAGTAGTAAAAATGTAACTGATATAAGTATGCGAGTAGTATGCTCGCAGTGACACAAATAAAAAAACCGCCGGGAATATTTCCACGACGGTTTATGAATATTCCAATTTCGTACTTATTCAGTTTCCTTGATATCTCCTGCTTTTTCGGCCTCTTCCTTTTTTACCAATTCTTCTTTGTCTTTCATCACCTTATCAAGGACACCATTAACAAACGAAGCCGATTCAAGTGTACTATACTTTTTGGCCAACTCAATAGCTTCGTTAATAGCAACTTTAATTGGCACATCGGGAAGATGCTCAACCTCGCAAATCGCCATCCGCAGAATATTTTTATCAACCACAGCCAATCGTTCAATATCCCAGTTAGTGGCCAATCGGGAAATATAAACATCAAGTTTTGGCGTATATTGAGCTACTTTACCAAACAGTTCTTTGGCAAAATCAAGAACGGCTTCATCAATCCCGCCATTTTCGATCAAGGTCGTACTAATTTCTTCCCGTGACTGCTCTCCAAGTTCAAGTGCGTACAATGCTTTTAAGACATGTTCTCGGGCGCGATGTCTATTGCTCATGATTTGTCTATTTCATTATATAGATCGACCATCTCGATCCCAGATTGCGCCGCGTCCCAGCCTTTGTTACCGGCTTTGGTCCCGGCCCGCTCAATAGCATGTTCCAGAGAATCAGCAGTGACGATACCATAGATCACCGGCACACCGGAATCCATAGCCGCTTTGGCAATACCTTTGGTGCATTCACTGGCGATATAATCAAAATGCGGAGTCTCACCTTTTAT
>JAAERC010001080.1 GCA_024230695.1 Candidatus Zixiibacteriota bacterium | reverse complement strand
TTTCTATGCTCAATTTTAAGTATAATGATTTCATCTGCCTGTACTACTCCTGGCAATGTCAAAAGAAAGCCGGAATGCAAGAATGATTTGAAAAACCAAGTGAATTCATTCTCTGCAACCGTTCAAACCGAAATATCTGCGCCACAAATTGTCGTCTTTGAGCACATTGTGCCAATTGATCTCACCTCAATTCTTACTGGATATGGCTTGCTTCCCTCTGTAATCGCCACTCAAAATCAGACTGGGGCTTGGGATGCTGCAGGTCAGACACGCACAGTTATCTTCTCGGATGACAGCACTGCCAATGAATTGCTCACCAAGTATGAGCATCCTTGTTACTTCAGCTACACCGCAAGTGATTTTACCGGAATACTTAGACATTTCGCGACTTCTATAAATGGCGAATGGTGGTTCGATACCGATTCATCATCAGGGGTTACATATGTCAAGTGGCGTTATACATTCAATGCGCGGTCAAAAATTACCGCACCCATAGTCTGGACTATTACTAATGTTTTTCGCGGTTACATGCGTAAGGTGCTCAGGTTATTAAAATTCCAAATTGAAAACTCTCTCGCCCAACAAATGCATGAACACTGGGCCCAAAAAGCGGGCGATTTTTTAAGCAGTAATGATTATCGTGCTTTATAGAAATTAAATTTTTTATAGCCTACTGGGGCTTTTTGTGCCAGGTTATGCTGGCGTTATCTGAAAATACTACTACGGTGAAACGTAAAATTTTCCAGGTTTGAAAACCAATATGAGATTCAACACATATTTCGCATCGGAGGTTCATAAATGACGCTTGAAAAACAACAAAGTTTCGAGGATAATCCTTTAT
>JAAERC010001079.1 GCA_024230695.1 Candidatus Zixiibacteriota bacterium | reverse complement strand
TCTGATTCCAAAAAGATCATCGTCTAAAAAAATGAGCGCCGCCGATTGTGGACCGGGTAATAGTTTGATTGACATTATTACCTCCAAATATTTTGGAAAACGAATTGACTATAGCGGTAAATTGGCCTCGAAAGGAAAAATATCTTTTCGCTTGCTTACTATTTTACTGGCCGATAATTTCTTGAAAGGGAAGTATGGCCCATCAACCGGCAAAGAGCGTTTTGGAGAGAAGTTTGCCAAAAAGATAATCAGCTATGGTTCAAAAATGCGATTGAGTAAAAATGATATTTTAGCTACTACAACAGAATTAACGGCCGTCAGTATCACCAATTCGATTGAGAAAATTATAAAAATAAATAGTATTAATAATATCTATCTGTTGGGCGGCGGGACCTCGAATAAGTTTTTGGTAAAACGACTTGAGGCAAATTTGCCCGAAGTGAAATTCTTTTCGGTTGACAGACTTGGCTTTAATCCTGATTATCTGGAAGCCATCTGTTATGCAATAATGGGGGCGGGAACATTATTAGGTAAACCAACGGTTTTTGGTTTTATTACCGGTTCCGAAAAAAATAGTTTGGGTGGCAGAATAGTTCAGCCATCATAAACAATGAGGTTTAAAAGGAAACAACATATGCCGGCAAGTGTTAGCGGAAAAAATATCGTTAGGCTTACAGCTAAATTGTCATCGGTTCTTCTGCTTATTTTAATTATCTGGGGATGCGGTGTTGTTCCCCGTTTGCAGGAAGGATCGGAGGGCAACTATATTCGTTTGCCGTTTGTCAGAATACTCATTGAAAATGGGGAAAAAGAATTTACTATTGCCGGTGGAAAATCATTTTCGGTCGAGTGTATGCGTGGTGATAATAGTTTTGTTTATTACTCATCGCAACCTGTAACTGTTCGTCAGAAAAGCGGCAAGATGTCGGTTTGGATAAAAAATAGCATAATTGATGATAACTTCAACGAAGTA
>JAAERC010001078.1 GCA_024230695.1 Candidatus Zixiibacteriota bacterium | reverse complement strand
TTATTTGAAAATCGGTGATGAATATCTGTATTATCGTTATAATGATATCAAACCAAATCGACAATCAATTCTGTTTGTGCATGGTCTCGGGGATTCGGGATTAAGTTTTGAGGATGTTTTTAGAGATAAACGATTTAGTAAATACAATCTTATTGTTCCTGATCATATTGGTTATGGCCGCAGTTCCGGTACGACAAATAAAAAACGATACAGCTTTAATTGGCATCTCAAACGATTGTGGATACTTATTAAAAAATTAAAATTGAAGAATATAATTGTTGTCGGGCACTCGATGGGCGGTGACCTGACAACTCTTTTATGTCAGTCAGATAAAGCAGGTATTATAATAAAATATATCAATATTGAGGGTGATATAACTCAATATGATTTGACTATCTCCAAGGCGGCGGTAAAAGCTTATAAGATGAAGCGGTTTGATAAATGGTTTGAGTCGGGTTTAAAATATAATGTCGTTTTTAAAAGCCTCGGGCATCTTCGGTCGGGACGGATATATTATGCATCGTTATCGTTTTGCCGTCCGGTAGCATTATTAGAAAATGCGGTTGAATTGGTTAAACGCAATAATAGTGTTAATGGCAAATTTAAAAGCGAGATAGGTAAGATCTATTCTGAATTATCTATTCCCCGTGTTTTTTGTTATGGTACAAATAGTCTTTCAAAAGAGACAATTGAGTTTTTGAAAATAAATAATTTGGAAGTAAAGGCATTTGATGGGATCGGTCACTGTCCGATGACCGATTGCTCGGACGAATTTTATGCATTTCTTTATGAATATATTAATGATAAAACATTTGTAAAAAGTAATAGGACCCGCAAATCTGATAAATTAATCGACATGCTTCGGAGAAATCAAAAAGTTGTTTTTTGCGGAACCGCGGCGGGAACAGTCTCGGCTCAAAAACGACAGTACTATGCCGGTCCCGGTAATAAATTCTGGCGAACATTGTATGATATAGGTTTGACCGACAGATTACTTTTGTCATCTGAGTTTGAGAAATTATTGAAATACAATATTGGTCTGACTGATTTAATCAAAAAGCAATCAGGGATGGATCATGAAATTGATTTCAAACAGAAAAGCAGGGAAGAACTTACCGAACGAATCATAAAATTCAAACCAAAAATATTGTGTTTCAATGGCAAACGATCAGCGCAGGAGTATCTAAGTCACAAAGTAGATTACGGCCTGCAAAAAGAAACTATCGGCAAAACAAAACTGTTTGTTGCACCATCAACCAGCGGCGCCGCCAACCGTTATTGGGATATAAAACTCTGGCATAAACTGGTAAAATTGATTTAAAATTAATTGTTTGCTTATATTGATATATTAGTATTTATTATTTATAATTAGTTATTAAACGTTATTTGCTTTCGCTCGTCTTTAGATTTAAGAGGAGGAGAGAAATCTTATGTGTCAAATTAATTATTTATCTAAGTTGTTGTTATTATTGATTGTTCTACTATCAATTGCCTGTGGAAATCGAAATCCGGCAACAAATGATCCGGGAAATAGTACGCCAATCGAGGAAATTGATCCACTTGATTTAACACCAAGAGAAAATGCTGAGGCCGAAGAGGGTGCTTTGTATATTTCGAGTGAGATTGTTGCCTCGCAGGATTTATATGAAAAGGTGTTGGACGGATTTACTCGTTTAAGGGAGAAGTTTTCGGACTCAATTTCTCACGTAAATATTCCATTCCGTTTGGCCTTCAGTCCACATGGCTTTTCAATGGGGATGTCGGATTCAGCTGTAATAGCAATTCGTGCTGGTGAATATAAAGTATGGGATTCGTTAAATAGTTTTTATAATTGTATCAGTCTTGATACTGTTTCAAACTTATGGGGACCTTTTTATGTTTATATAAAATATGAGGGTCGACTAAATACTTTTATAATAGCTGAAATGTATGAAAAGTTACCGGGTGTGATTTGGGCAAGCGCAGGTGGTTCCGTGGGTGATTGGTCCTGTACTTATCCTTGGGTTGATAACATGGGTAACCTTACCTTTCTGGTTCGATATGCTTGGGGAGATTGTCCGTCGGGCTGTGCATTGAGTCATTATTATTACTTTAAAATGCAAGAGGGTGATATAGAATATATTGGTGATTGGGAAACGACTCATTCGCCAACACCGCCTTATTGGTGGGATGAGGCAAAGGTGGCTCGTGATGCATATTGGTCTTTTGCGACTGGCGGGAAATGAGATAAAAGCAGGCTGGGTGTGGCGATTCGGCAGAATGACACACAAGATTCCGTCAGGAAAGGGTTCCTGACGGCACGATATAAGTGTTTGCTGAAATCTGGCGGGAGTTCGGGGACTCCCGCCCTACATGATTACATGAACCCCGCCCAGCATAATTAATATCTTTTATTGACAAATATATCATAGTTGCTATATTATATTCAGGAGGCAAGTATGAAATTTGTTGCGAAATCAGTCGCCTTAATTTTATTACTATTGTTATTTGTGATTCCATCTTTCGGTGAGAATGTAGTTTCTTATGATCTTGAACAAGAATTAGATAGAACACCAAGAGAAAACGAAGAGGCGGAATTAGCCGCCTTGTGGCTGTCAAACAAAATAGTAGCTCCGCAAGATTTATATGAAAAGGTTTTAGGCGGATTTAGCCTGTTAAGAGAAAAATACTCCGATTCTATTCCTGAAGTTAATATCCAATTTAGATTTCCGTTTGATGCTAATGGTGTATCAATAGGTCTGGATACTTCTGCCATAGAGTTAATTCGTGCAGGAAAATATAATGCCTGGGATTCGCTTAATTCATATTATCGGTTTATAAAATTAGATACGAATGATTACTCTTATGGTGATATTAATATGTTTCATGTTAGTATATTTTTTGAAGGAAGATTAAATTACTTTATGGTTGCTGAGGAGTATGCAAAATTACCCGGAGTTAGATATGCATCTTTTGGCTTGTATTTTGGGGGTGATCGTTCAACTACACATCCTTGGGTTGATAGTACCGGTAATATATCTTTTCTTGTAAGAAAGGCTTGGGGAGATTGTCCGGCGGGTTGTTTAGAAAGTCACTATTTCTACTTCAAGATGATTTCTGATGATATAATATATATTGGTGATTGGGAACCCACTTATCCTCCATCAACACCGCCGATTTGGTGGGAAGAAGCAGAGGTTGCCGTTCAATATGACAAGTTTTATGATGGCAGTCTTGAATAGAATAATCTGATTTAGCTAATTTATTACAAACCCAATAATTTCCGTTCGGCTTCGAAGCTGGATGGTGTCAGGCAGATGAGCCAGCCATCACCGTACGGATCCTGTAAAGCAGAATTAGGATCATCCAATACTTTTTTATTAACCTCTTTGACAGTTCCAGAAAATGGAGACATAATCGTATGAGCCCGCATATCGGTTGAGAATATTTGGAGATAGTTTCCACCCTGGCGAAGTTGATCCCCTATAGCCGGGAGATAGATCGACTGGATTTTTCCAATTGGGCGTAAAAATGAACGTTCAACTCCAAGACGAAGACATCCGCTTTTTTCAAGCATCATCCACGAATTATCACCGATAGCTTTGATCGTGTCGGTTATCAGAGTAGTATGACCGTCGCTTGAATCTGTTATTTCATCATAACCCAATACCAATTCTGTTGCGCGTTTGATTACGGCTAAAAACTCTTTTTTAGAAAATGGTTTGGCAATATAATCAAAGGCTCCTAACTGGGTTGCCTGCAGAGCGGTATTAATAGTGGCATATCCGGTTATCATAATTACCGGTATCTTGGGATTATCTTTTTTGACTATCTGCATAAATTCCAAACCGTCGATTTCGGGCATCATCAAATCGGTCAGGATAATACCTATATCTGTTTTTTTGATTTCTTCGAAGGCATCATTCACAGATAGTACAGTAATAACGTTATAATCATCATGCCGCAACAATTTTACAATACTATCGAGAATTATCTGTTCGTCATCAACAACCAGGATATTTATTTTTTTGCTCATAATTTATATCTCCGAAAGTATATTTTATATCACTTTCATTATTTTTTCTTCATATATGTCGCCGGTAGGAGAATCCTGAAAATAGCTCCGCCGTTATCAGCCATATCTATCTCAATTGTACCATGGTGTCGTTCAACAATTCCCCAGCTGACCGCAAGTCCCAGTCCGTTGGTACCTTTGGTCGAGAAAAATGGTTCAAAAATTTTATCTATCAGATTCCCCGGAATACCAGGCCCGTCATCCTCAACAAGAATAGCACATCGGTCATGCCGTCGGTCATATTCAGTGGTTAATATCAATGATCCGGTTCCGTGCATCGCCTCTGCCGCGTTAAGCATCAGGTTTAAAATCACTTGTTGGAGTTGTTGCGGATCGCCCAATATATGTGGGATATTCGAATTGAGATATTTATGAATACCAACATTTCTAAATTGTGGAAGTTTTGCGATAAGTGACATAGCTTGATCGATCACATCGTTGGGATCGACATTCTCAAGTTTGGGTGCTTCCTGACGGGCAAAATCGAGCAGGTTTTTGACAATATCTCGGCACCGTAAGGTTTCTCGGATAATGACTTTAACATCCTCAAAATGCGGGTCATCATATGATAAATCGTCTTTCATATCTTCGGCGAAAGCCAGAATGCCGGTGAGTGGATTGTTTATTTCATGCGCTACTCCGGCGGCAAGCTGACCGACCGCCGCCAGTTTCCCGGCCTGCACCAATTGATCCTGTAGTTCTTTTTCGGAGCTGACATCGCGCATAATAGTACAGGTCTCGGTAACTTCGCCCTTATGATCTGTCAGCGGGAAACGTTTGGCCTGAAAATGATGCTCGACACCTTCAATAAGAACAATTTCATCCCAGGAGAGATGTCGTTTCGTTTCAACAACCTGTTTGTCATGCATCTTGATCACTTTTGCAAGATCAGCTGGCAGGACTTCATCAACTGTTTTTCCGATAAAATCATCAACCTTATGATGAAACGCGTTGGCAACTACTGGATTTACAGTAACATATTTGCCTTTGATATCTTTTATTGAAATCCAGTCATCGGCTGAGTTGATAAAACTTTTAAAGCGACGCTCAATCGCCGCGATTTCCAGAAGTCGATCCTGTCGTTCGTTCCGGGCGTTTACCAGATCCCAGAAAATATGTGCAAAAGTATGATCGATCAGTTTTGTCCCGCGTTTCATCATACCCTGAATCTCTTCGAGAACAGAATCGTCGCCGGTCAGCTCGATTATTAATTCAATATCAGCAGTTTTTAAAACTGTCTCATACATATCAGTGCTGGTCTTGATACCTTTTTTTCGCGCGTAAATCACACCCTCAGCATTGGGATCAAAATCAACCACACAGATTATATCAAGAGTTAATTCGGTCAGAAATGAACCATGCGCCAGATCAATAATTGCCCGGCATCCCTTGCCACCGCCAATTATTACTGTTCTCATTTCTTAACTCCCTCTATTTGTATTATATAAAAAAACATGCCTCTAATTTTCTTTTGGCTTTCCCTGAGGAAATTCATCCCTGAGCATCTCGTAATAATCTCCAAGAAACTGATCAATTGATTCATAGAACGCTTTAGGTCTAATTGTAAAGTGCATCAGTATATTATTTAGTTTTGGCGGGATATAAGGATATAGCTTTTTTAAATTCATAATTCGGTATTCATAAAAAGCCGAGGAATCATCTGCCACCAGACTTTCTTTAACCTTTTCAGATATCTCAGCGTCCCGTAAGATATTTTTAAAATTAGTTATTCCTTTACCGACAGCATAATTTATAATATTGCCGATACTCCAAATATCAAAATCCGATACATACTGATTCAGATCAAAATCTATCCAACGATACTTTCCGGTTTCAGCGTCGATCAATATATGATCGTTGCGAATATCACCATGACAGGTCTTATGATGATGTAAAAATTGAATAGCTTCGATACAATCGATCAGATTCCATAATATTTGTGGTAGATCCTGTTCGAAATATTGCCGATGATCCTTTTTTAATCCAACCACATAATTAAAAAATGATTCGCCTTTTATATAATCTATCACCCGGACTTTGTTTTTTTTGTCATCCAAAGTGGTATAACCCTGCATAAAACGTAAATCATCACGGACCAGATCGAGAACATCACCTTCCTTTTCGGGACTTCGAAAACAATGGATCTTAAACAGACCGATATGGACATTAAATTCTTCGTGAAACACCGTTTTAATAATTTTCTGTTCCCCGGTTTTCAAATCATAAACATCAAATACCCAATGTTTGGGTTGATCACTGATACCAAACCGTCTTTCATATTGATTACCGGCCACAACAAAATCCTGACTATTCAAACGAAAAACATTTCCCCGAATTATTCTGTCCCACTCGGTAGTGTCAGTTACTATTTCAACTCGGGGAGCGTATTTCCATCCGGTTATTTCCTGAATCCGCGATGCAATTTTATCCTGGTTACTCATTTATCTAAAAACATATTTACTTTTATACTTATTACACGGACCTATTCCATATTTAATTACGGTATTAATTAAAGATATGGAATCAGATGTTTCTCAAGCAAGTATTTTATTCGATAATATCTGTTTTTAATAGAACC
>JAAERC010001077.1 GCA_024230695.1 Candidatus Zixiibacteriota bacterium | reverse complement strand
TATCTCAGTTGCTCCGGCCTGTAATGCCTGAAGAACATCGCCGCCCCCTCCCGCTCCAAGTGAAAGGAAAGTGCATGATTCAAACTGTTTGATTAAATCATCAACTTCGATTCCAAAATGAAATTTAAGCGAATCGGGTCGACCCCAGTTTCCATCGAACCCAATAATTGGTGAATTGGCCACATTGTCAACATTGAGTCCGCGATAGTCATCGCCATAATCGTAAATCTTGATTTTAGCCATGGCATCCCAATGTTTATATATAACCGGTGCCCGATCCGGTTTGGGAACATCGAGAAGAGGCAATGAATAAAAACTTAAAGCAATGACACCTATGGTCAAAAGGCCGGGTATAATTTTCATTAAACGAGAACTTGAAATCAAAGCGGCAAGAAGAATCGGGATCGCGCAGATAAAAGTTGCCGCAGGTGTCCCAATTTGGTTCATCAGGAAAATAGATACAACAACACCACCGCCGGCTCCGATCAAGTCAGCCATATAGAGTCGAGGCATATCTTTATGGAATAATCTGAATAACATCGCCAACGCAATACCGGCCAAAAAGAAAGTCAGACCTAATAATAATATTGCCGCTGTTAGTTTAAAAATCATCATTGGCTCACTAACCAATGCGGAGAATTTTAGCCCCAATCTGAGGACTAATGGCGGGCCGGCTAAGGCCATTATCCCGGTCAGTGAAAGAATCGGCCCAAGATATTTTTCATTATTAAGCGATTTAAACAGGCGTAGCGCCAAACCTCCAAGTCCCAGTCCCAAAATGGCGAGCGATAGGGTTAAAAATGCAAATGTGTAGAAAAATTCCGCTGAGAATAATCTTGTCCAGACAATTTCCAGCGCAATAATTGAAATTGACATGAGTGCGATTACAATGAACTTACTGTTT
>JAAERC010001076.1 GCA_024230695.1 Candidatus Zixiibacteriota bacterium | reverse complement strand
GAACAGTAATTGTTCTGACTTTTTTATGTACTGTCTCTCCAAAATTTCAATATTACTTGACATGACAAACCGCGTTAATATATTGCCTAATAATTGGCTATATCCAATATGACAGAAATTAATAAACATAAAAGAGCGCTGTATGAGCAATACTTTGGTGGATTGGGTAAAATCTGTCTGAAACTTGGATTGACCCCAAATATCCTGACCGCTCTTTCTTTTCTTTTTGCAATTGTCTCAGGCATCTATTTTTGGAAAGCCGAAATATGGTGGGGTATTATCTGGATGCTTATCGCCTCGCTGGCTGATATCCTCGATGGTTCAACCGCCCGCGCTGGAAATCTCGGAACCGTTTTTGGCGGTATCCTTGACCATGTCTGTGACCGCTATGGCGAGTTTTTTATTCTGACCGGTATTGCTATCTCTGGCCTGGTTCATCCCGGCTGGGCTCTATTTGCGCTCTTTGGTATGATAATCGCAAGCTATACCAGGGCCGCCGCCGAATCAATTGGCAAAATGGAGAATTGTAATGTCGGAATAATGGGTCGGCCCGAGAAATTCACTTTGATTATAGTCGGCGCTATTTTGGAACGTTACTTTCCCAACAGCCATTGGTTCGAAATATCTTTAATCATTGTCGGATTAACATCATATATCACATCGATTCAGAGATTAGTCTATACCTTCAAACAACTCGGGCACAAAAAAGAGGTCTAACAACAAAATGATAACAGCCATTGGAAATCCGGTATATGATTATATAAAAACCAGAGTTTCCGAAACCGATGGACGAATTCTTTCCGGATGTTCCACCAATGCCGCATTAACTTTGGCCAAACTTGGCGAAAAGGTCAGACTGATTGGAGCTATCGGTGATGATTTCATAGATGATTTTAGTAAAAAACTGATGTCTTTAAATATTGACCCCATATTGAATAAATCATCGGAAACCGGCGGATTTTCGCTTGTTTACTACGATGACTTCGGAAACCGGACACTTGATTTATTAGGACGGGCAGGTATTATCAATACTCTCAGCCCAAAAGACTACTCTGACTCGAAGGCCATTCTTATTGGTCCAATACTAGGTGAAATATCTTTTGAGAAAATAAAATTTATCAGAGAAATTTTTGATGGTTTCATGTTCTGCGATCCCCAGGGACTTCTGAGGGATGCCGACGATAACGGCCATATATTTCATAAAAAAACCAAGGGAATAGAAGAGGTTTTGAGTCTCTTTGATGTGGTCAAACCGAATGAACTTGAAGCCGAAATATTAACCGGCGTCAATGCCCGTAAGGACCCATACAAAGCAGCCAAAATAATAAAAGATTGGGGACCAGAAATTGTGGCGGTAACTCTGGCTGAACTCGGCTCTGTTATCTATGATGGCAAAGAATTTATTGATATTCCGCCGTACAATATAAATCTTGTTGATTCCACCGGTGCCGGTGATACCTATATGGCCGGATTCACATTTGAATATCTTAGAACCAGAGATCTGAAAAAATCCGGTTGTTTCGCGTCATCGGTATCATCAGTAATGATTGAACATACCGGCCCCGATTTTAGTATGAATGAAAAAGAAGTCCGCCGCCGACAGGCAACATTGCTTGATAAAAGTGATTTTGAAATTATTTAATACCTTCAAAAACCAGATTCAAACATTGATTTAGATTTATTGTAAAATCGTTTTTCCGCAATGTGGTTTTATCCAAAAAATGTCCTCTCAATAAACCAATAAATGTCGAATGAATAATAGTTACCAAATATTGATTCCTGACATCCCGACGCAATTGATTGGATTGTACTCCGCGTTTTATTATGGTACTAATACATTCCTTCTGGATATCAAAAATAGTATTAATGAAATCGCCGGATAGCTTGGAGCT
>JAAERC010001075.1 GCA_024230695.1 Candidatus Zixiibacteriota bacterium | reverse complement strand
GTGACGGTACATTTGCAACGGCTTATCGGTGTCGACAAGAAAAATCCGTATTTTACAATTTGTCGTGATGCATCTAATCCTGGACAGATATATGTTTATTTTGGTGCGGCTCTTATGGAGATTATTTCCGAGGACACATCAAATCCGGAATTTAAGCTGCTTATAGCAAGACTATACAACGCCGGTGTCAAAGCTAAATCCATCACTGAAAAATTTGGAATTGCCAGGACGACCATGAAACGCTGGGGCGATGCACTTAAAAGTGGAGATGCTGATCGTTTAGTTGCCGCCTTATCTGGTCAGGGAGCGCCACGTAAATTGACACCGGAAATTTTATCATTCATAAAAGTTCGTTTTCTTCAGATTTATCAACAAAACCATTATAATTACAGTATCATTATACGTAAAGAGATTAAAGAAATATTTGGTAAAGAAATTAGCTCCGAAAGTTTACGCCCGCTATTCAAAGAATTGAGAAGCAACGCCTCGGAATCTGATCAAAATGAAGGGCGGCAGATGCCACTGGTTGGCCGAAACCCAGCGGCTGAAAACCGAGCGAATAAATGCGATTCAACGGATTTAATTGCGCCCATTGACATGCCTATTGATAGCGCGTCTGATAAGGTGGCCAAGCTTAGCGAAGCCGGTTCTGAGCAGGGCTGTTGCAGTGAACCAATGATTGCGGGTAAGGTCCAAATACCAAAAGACAATCCCAAGCAATCGCTCGTTTTTTATTCTGAATACGTCGCATTTTGTTATCATGTCGGTGTATTGATTTTTAGCAATGAAATTAATGGATTCGACGAACATATGAACCATGATCTTTGCAAGCAATTTTTATTAACCGTGCTGTTAGGTGCGAAAAATATTGAACAAACAAAGCTTTTAGATTTTAATGCGCTCAAGGCGATGCTTGGTATGGCCACATCGAATCGATATCGTCAAAGAACAAGCCTGTCAAAGATGTCAACTGAGGATAATGTGAAGGCGTTACTGCAATATAATGCTCAATTAGTCAATGCGAATCAATACAGCGATTTTTATTATGATCCGCATGTCAAGCGATATAGCGGAGCGGAGAAGATTTTAAAGGGATGGTGTCCGACAATTAGAAGTGCGAGCAAAATAATAAATATGGATTTTATCCATACGGCTCCAGATGGTCACCCCGTTTATGTCGAAACTACTGATAATTTTTATGATCTTAGAGAGCGTTTCATAAAAGAAGTCAAAGAGTTTCGCGATATTGTGGGATGTGAGGATCAGATACTGACTTTTATTGTCGATCGTGGAATATATTCATTTAAAGTTTTCGAAACGATCGTCAATGATAAACACCTGCATCTTGTTACCTGGGAGAAGGGCTACAAAAAGGATAAATGGGATGACAAAAATATAAGTGGTGAGTTTTCAATTCATCGGGGGCGCAACAATAGTCACGATTTGCGTCGGTATGATTTTGAATATATTGATCAGAATTGGAGTAAAAAAAGTAATGTACGTCAAATCATTGTTCGCGCGACAAATCCGAAGCGAAGAACAATCGAAGTTTCAATATTGACAGACGATACGACACGC
>JAAERC010001074.1 GCA_024230695.1 Candidatus Zixiibacteriota bacterium | reverse complement strand
GCAAAAATATTTTTGAAAATACCGATCTCAGATTTATAATCAGCCGGTATATGTAATCCTGATTGCGCCATAACTATTAATAAGCCAACTGACTTAAGGGCTACCGTTTTACCTCCAGTGTTGGGGCCGGTGATAATCATACCTAAGCGGCCATTGTCCAAAGCAATATCATTGGAAATAACATCTTCTTTATTCTCGGCATAGTACATTAATAGGGGATGCCGCGCTTCTATCAAATTAAATTGAGCCTTGCCGGATACTGACGGTTTTTCACCACCAGTTTTTATAGAGAGGTTTCCGCCAGCATGGATATAATCAAGATGCCCGATTAGATTACAATTGGTCAAAAAACGATCCGCCTGTTGAGCGATTTTGGCTGTTAGGGCGCGCAATATCCTGTCTATTTCAAGCCGTTCCTGTTGAAAATTCTGGCCTAATTTATTGTTATGCTCGACCGTTTCGTTAGGTTCTACAAATAATGTTGCCCCGGATTGCGAACGGTCATGAACGATTCCCGAATCCTGATGAAACTGTCCTGACAAAAAAGGAATGACATATCTTCCGTCTCGTTGTGTGATTGTATCATCCTGCCAGCCCGGTTGTTTGATTCTTTCCGATAGTATCTGATTTAATTTACGAGTGATTTTTCTTTTGGTATCGGCGATATCCATTCGGATTTTTTTAAGCTTTGATGATGCATTATCTAAAATTGAACCATCATGGTCGATTGTTTTACCGATTTCTTTGCTCAACTCCGGGAAAGAATTAAGTTGTTTTAGATAATCATTTATCAACGGGAATTTTTCACGCTCTTCTGGTGAATAATCCTTAAGCGCTCTGGCGATATCAATAAACTCTTTGATATTTAAAAGCTCTATCGGTTCTAAAAAGATTCCTTCGGTTCGTGACCGTTCAAACAATCCGCTAATATCATCGAGACGATATAGGGGAAAGGCCGAACCAAAACGAATAATGTCTTTCATCTCGGAGATCTCATCGAGCTGACTCCGGATTTTTCCCATATCAGTCATTGGAGCTGTCTGGTCAACAAGTTTCATCCCGAAATGAGTTAAGCAGAGCCCGCGCAAAATAGCTATTATTTTGGGGTATTCTAAAACGTCCAGACTATGACTATCAAATTCATGCATAATTATTCCATACCAATAAAAAAGCCGGTTATTACCGGCTTGAATATAAGATTATTTCTTAAGAATTCAAAACAGG
>JAAERC010001073.1 GCA_024230695.1 Candidatus Zixiibacteriota bacterium | reverse complement strand
TTGCCCCGCCATTCATTGCTAGATCAAGATCACCATCCAGATCAATATCAGAAAAACATCCACCGGTAAAACCATATATCAGATCCGACTCCCAGTCCGGCGTAGTATTAAAAGAGCCACCATTGTTTATAAATATTTTTAAGGTACTCATCTGATCAAAGGCATCATCCGGGCAAACAATATCCAAATCGCCATCCATATCTATATCACCCACAACCGTAGCCCAGGTTGCCAGTGGAGTTGAAGACCAGTCTGGGGTTGTATTAAAATATCCGCCCTGATTAAAATAGATTGATTGCGGTTTGGGAGTGCGGCTTCCAATCCCTCCGATATCGGCAACAATCACATCCGGGTAGCCATCATTATTTAAATCTGAAACATTAGTTATGCAAGATCCCGCTATATATGTTGAAGTCCAGCCCGGCACGGTTGCCATACCCGTATCGCTTCCAAAATAAATAACATCGGCCATTAATGCGGCATCAGCTCCCCCCCCAATATAAATGTCTAACCACCCATCTTGATTAAAATCGCCCCATGATGGCGTAATTGCCCAGGTTCCTTCTCCGGCGGACCAAACTGGCGCCGATGAAAAGTCGATTTCCGCATGAACACCAATAATCATAAAAAACAACATCAATTTTAAAGTTACCAGTGATATGATAACTTTTCTGATAATACTCCTGCTTACCATATATTTTTCCCTCCAGATGTTGAATTATCGGGATCTTCCAATAATTCTGATTTATCATGCGGTGAGGACGCTGATTATTTTATTTCCTAATTACATTTATTTGCATTGGAATCAATACGATTTTGCCTGTCTACCCACGTATCAAATGGTTTCCTATTAATAATTTACACTTAAGTTTGGTGATATACAGATATCTTACCGCATTGACAAAGAAATGATAAAATATTATGTAAATTTTTGAACTTATTTAATTGATTTGGGTATTTGAAACCCAAAAGTATGAAATATTGTGATATTTGTAAAATATATAAAGGAGATAGAGAACGTTTTAGTCTTCAGGCGTGAATTTATAGCCGACACCGCGAACGGTGTGGAAATATTTTGGATTTGATGGATCAGGTTCAAAGAATTTCCGTAATCTGACAATAAAATTATCAACGGTACGACTGGTCGGGTAAGCGTCATAACCCCAAACGGTATCAAGAATCATATCGCGATCAATAACTTCATTGGTATGCTCAGAAAAGAGTTTCATTATCATACACTCTTTTTGTGATAATTCGATCTCGCCGGAAATTCCCTTTGCATTATAAGAATCGAAATCAACCCAATA
>JAAERC010001072.1 GCA_024230695.1 Candidatus Zixiibacteriota bacterium | reverse complement strand
CCCGGTGATGTTGGGGAAACCCGCGGGGCGGCCCCGCGGGGGGGGGGGGGGGGGGGGGGAGAAATCCCCCCCCCCCCCCCCCCCCCCGGCTACCCGATTGGTTTCTATTGACTTGAAATAATCGAATGATACTTCATTCAGCAACAATGACGAAAGAACCAAAATCCATGTTTTTCAAATACCTTTGTGGCTATCTACAAGACCACCAAAATAATTGGCTTGATATACAAAAGTGCTCTTTTTATTAATTTTTTCCTTTCCTTCAAATCTGCTAACATCACCATTCCAATAATTTGAATATAAGTATTCAGAGTCACGGAATTCTTTTGGTCCTCGAAATGGATATTCACGGGGCATTTCTTTTAAGGCGTTTCTTATAACTCCAAAAACTGAATTTATTTCTTCGACTTTATTCACCCATCCATAATATACCATTATCCAATATGGTAAATTCTCATAAAGTATAACAACTCTTCCTCCATAAGGTTCGCCCCCAAAAAAGTTATCATGAGAACGCCAGGGTCCCCTCTCAAATGATATAGAATTTGATCCATCGTTTTCTTTAGTCCAATTTTTCAAGTCACCTTCCGCATATCCTGCTTTATTTGATTCTAAAATAAAGCTTATCAATTCTTCTTTTTTCATATTTTTTTCCACTTTTTAAATGTTCGATGGATCGATATTTAAAAAAAACCAACGTCATAACATGCGGTTTATCCGTCAGCATGTTTCTTGTTTGACTTTCATCCTTTTCAATACGAGCACTAAGGGTTTACCCCTTTTCTCCAGAAAATCCAAAGGTGTTTTTGATAACACCAGGTAATAAACTGTAAATTGAACGTTTTAGAATTTTTTCAAAATCATTCTGGATAGCTATGTAAGCTTGCCATCTTGGAATTGTATACTCATCTATACCATATCTGATAGCGACATCTACAAATCGTTTCTCCAACAAGCAGAATCCCGTCGCTTCTGCTAAGGCATCACAAAGCTGAATAAGTCGGTCATAATCTGTATAATCAATTTGATATAGACAGGTCCTAATAAATCCGTATTCCTCACTGGAACAATCCCATTTACCGGGGGTTGCCTTAATATCTTGAATGGGGAATGAATGAGTCAGGCATATTTGAGCAGCCTCATCAAATCCCCTATTCTTCATAAATTTATAACCATCTATCATGTGGCGGTTTTGGTTGATTCCCTCCCGACGGCCAATATCGTGAAGACACCCGAGAATGTATGCCTTCCCTGGGTCAAGGTTGGGATGGTGATTGGCAATAACTTTAGCAGCTTCAGCGACAAACGCAGAATGTTGTATCCAAATACCTGGGTTTAAACGTTGGGCTTCGGACAAAAAATCTTTCGCCTCTTTTATAGTTGGTAATGTCATAAAATTGCCTTAAATCCTGTTTTTACCCATTCTTTGCACTTAGAGCATGATTTATACCACACACCCATGATTAACTGTTTAGTTCACTGGCTTGTCTGAGTGCAACGGCTTGTTCAACGGCCCGGGGAGTGGGGTGGTAAATTCACCGTACTGCTGCTGAAGTTTTTCTTCGCCTTGTCCTCATAACGCAGTTATGCGGCTGAGTGAAGTAAAGCT
>JAAERC010001071.1 GCA_024230695.1 Candidatus Zixiibacteriota bacterium | reverse complement strand
CTGTTAACATCTGCCGATTCAAGAGGGTCAGGAGCTGGACCGCTTTTATATTTATAATTTATAAGAAATACTATATCGAGAATATTAATATCCGGAGTTCCGTCAACATCGCCGCAATCCCATTCGCAGATATCGCCGATATTATCTTTATCAGAATCTTCCTGATTTGGATTGAAATCATCTGGACAATTATCACAATCATCACCCAAACCATCACTGTCACCATCTTCCTGACCTGGATTATATTCTATTGGGCAATTGTCAATATATCCCAAAAAACCATCCTCGTCAAAATCACTATAGTCACCCTCAGTGACTGTGAGATATTGGTTAATTGATATGTTTGACAAAGTATCATTGATTCCACTTGGCCATTCTATCAAAATAGAATCAATGATGACGGCATCATCAAGACCAAAATGCGCATTGATACTGCTTTTGGAAAAACCGCCAGTTTGAGGATTTATTTCTCTTAATTGCCACTGAGGAGATGAATCAAATGTGGCCTTTATTCTTACTTTTGCGCCAATAGCAGAACGATTTGATTCAGTTCCCACACATTTTATTATTACCCAATTACCCTGATCATTATTATGATTTTCATACAAAACATTTGGTTCATCACCATACGAACTACATAAAAATAAATCTAAATCCCCATCCCGATCATAATCAGCAGCACTAACTTTAGTGGTTTTTCCGGGATGATCTGCGAAATCTAAGTCAACCACACGGCTAAATCCACCGGCACCATCGTTTATATAAATACAATCTGAACTGGCAACACCATACTCATCCTGAACAACATACATATCAAGATAACCATCATTGTTTAAATCTGCCCAACAACTACTGGTTGACCAGCCAACATCAGCTGCAATATCCTGACCTGTTATAATTGTAAAAGTTCCGTCACCTTGATTTTCATATAGAGAATTTGGATTGCCAAAATAATAATTGGTTACATAAAGATCAAGATCACCATCGTTATCATAATCTCCCCAGTTGCTACCACTGG
>JAAERC010001070.1 GCA_024230695.1 Candidatus Zixiibacteriota bacterium | reverse complement strand
CCAGTGGTAGCAACTGGGGAGATTATGATAACGATGGTGATCTTGATCTTTATGTAACCAATTATTATTTTGGCAATCCAAATTCTCTATATGAAAATCAAGGTGACGGAACTTTTACAATTATAACAGGTCAGGATATTGTAACTGATGTTGGCTGGACTACCAGTAGTTGCTGGGCTGATTTAAACAATGATGGTTATCTTGATATGTATGTTGTTCAGGATGAGTATGGTGTTGCCAGTTCAGATTGTATTTATATAAACGATGGTGCCGGTGGATTTAGCCGTGTGGTTGATTTAGATTTCGCAGATCATCCCGGAAAAACCACTAAAGTTAGTGCTGCTGATTATGATCAGGATGGGGATTTAGATTTATTTTTATGTAGTTCGTATGATGATGAGCCAAACGTTTTATACCAAAACAATAATAATAATAATGGTAATTGGATAAATATAAAATGCGTGGGAACAGAATCAAATAGCTCTGCTATTGGTGCCAAAGTAAGGCTAAAAGCTACATTTGATTCATCACCTCAGTGGCAACTAAGAGAAATTAATCCTCAAACTGGTGGTTCATCTAAAAGTAGTATCAATGCTCATTTCGGACTCGATGATGCTACTATTATTGATTCTATATTGGTGGAATGGCCCAGCGGACTTAATGATACAATGTCTAACATTACAGTCAATCAATTTCTCACAATTACAGAGGGTGACTATATTGATATCGATGAAGATGGTTTCTTAGGATATTTAGATAATTGCCCAATTGAATATAATCCGGGTCAGGAAGATGATGATAGTGATGGTTTAGGCAATGTTTGCGACAACTGCCCGGATGATTTTAATCCGGATCAGGAAGATTTTGATAAAGATAATATCGGCGATATCTGCGAGTGGGATTGTGGTGATGTTGACGGAACTCCGGATATTAATATTCTCGATATAGTATTTCTTATAAATTATAAATATAAAAGCGGTCCAGCTCCTGATCCGCTTGAATCAGCAGATGTTAACAGCGATACCAATGTTGATATTCTTGATATTGTATATCTTATCAATTTTGAATACAAAGGCGGAGCGGATCCTGATTGTCTATAATAATTTAACTATTAAATTAACCGTAAATAAAGGGCTCGGTTTTATGAGTCCTTTTTTGTAGGGGTTAATTGACATAGATATATCTATTCTCTTCATTCTCAATAAGTTACACGCCGTATGTTTTAATTATCAAAGAAATCTCGATATCTCAAAATAAGACCCAATTTCTCAAGAAATAAAGTGTTTTTCCGATAATAAGAAGACATAAATTAAATATTTTTGATTGCTTTATTTTGTCTATGAAGAATATTTGCGTCTTTGTATTAACATTGTTTCTTTTTGTCAGCCCTCTGAGTGCCACAAACTATTTTGTCTCACCTTCGGGCAATGATAATGATGACGGCCTATTTGAAGCAACCGCCTGGGCAACAATTGATAATGGAGATCAAAAATCTCTTCTGGCCCCTGGTGATACCGTCAATATTCTGTCAGGGACATATTTCACCTCCACATATATTGATCTTGTTCAATCAGGGACTGCACTCATGCCAATTGTTTATCAAAATTTCTCAGATGGAAATGTGATTGTTGATATTGGTGGAATAGCCACTTCAATTATTTGGCTACAGGGCAACCATATTGTGATTGATGGTTTGGAACTTATAAATTCCGGGCATTATGGAATCTATATTGATGGTGATTCTAGTATTATCAAGAATTGTCGAATTCATGATATCTTATGGAGTGGGATAAATGTCAATTTTGGCGACGAAAATATAATCCTAAACAATATTGTACATAATTTAGGAGAGACGGGAATT
>JAAERC010001069.1 GCA_024230695.1 Candidatus Zixiibacteriota bacterium | reverse complement strand
TTTCCCCCTCCTTTGCGAAACAAGTAGAATAGAATCGGCCGCAGTCCATCGAGGAGAGACTCTATTTTCAAACAATGTAATTCCAAATTTCATCATCAAAATCCTTTCGGAATTGCCTTGTTGCAATTAGAATGCCGATAATATTCTATTAATGGCATAAAACAATATATGCAACATCCAAATCATAGAATTTCGCTGATTATCACATAACAGTATTAATTGTCTTGCATTAGGTTACGCTGTCAATTTGATTCGCATGACCAAATCTGGGGTGTTGGTAATTTTTTATATAATAATATTTTAGGCAAATTTTCCAACAGAAATGTTTCACCATTGGTTGCACTATGTCGCATTTTGCAACCATTCGTTGCAACACCTAAGACGTTTATTCAACATCTGAGGTTAATACTGATTAGCCAGCACGCCTGTTTTATTTAATTATTGATTAATTTTGAATTCAATAAATAAAACTTTGATCGCCGTAATTGCTTGTCGCGCTTATTAAAATATTATTACGGAACTTTCTATCCCACTCCAAATGAATCCTGCGTCAATCACCCAGAAAAACTTTGGTATATCGTTTGCATACCGGCATTAACAGAGAAGATTAAAACGTAGGAAAAAAATATGAATGAAAATAATCTAACAGTTCAATCATCCGGTGCGATTGCATTGCCGGTCAAAAAGTATCCGTACTATATTGAAAATCCGGTAACGGAAAATCGAGTCGAGCGATTTCTGGAAGCTTTTGCAACGGTTCTACAATATAGTGATTATAAATCACTGCTTGATTCTTATTGTAATTCCAACACTAAATGCAACCGCTGCGCAGTAGCATGTCCTGTTTTTCTTGTTTCCGGCGATCCCAAAGACATACCCTGCTATCGAACCAATATAATACTTGATATTTACCGTCGCTACTTTACCATTGGCGGAGCTATCAAGGCCAGATTTACTACTGCCTTTGAGTTGACCGAAGAAATCATTGATGATATGACTGATGTTTTCTACCGTTGCACCGCATGTCGCCGTTGCACCAGCGAATGTCCCTTAGGTATTGATCATGGTATGATAACCAGATTGGCCAGATACGTTCTGAGTTTAATCGGAATTGTACCAAAAGCTTTACAGGTCAGTGTTCGCGAACAGTTGGAGGGCGAAACTCATAATACATCCAAAATTCCAAAAGAAGCGCTAATCAATACGCTTGAGTTTCTTTCTGAGGAACTGAATGATTCATTAGGTATCCAAATGGAATTTCCGGTAGATAAGAAAAATCGTGATTATGTTTTCTTCTGCGCGGTTAGTGATTACCTGCTTGAACCGGAAACATTGATGGGCAACGCCGCCGTATTGTATGCCGCCGGTGATTGGGATAAGTGGACGATTGGCACCCAAAATTATGACGGCATTAATTATGGCCTCTTTTACAGCGATTGGCACCTGGAACGTATCATCAAACAATTAGTTGGAGAAGTCACTCGCCTTGAAGGCAAAAATCTATTGATTGGTGAGTGCGGTCATGCATCCCGTTCAGCTCATGATTTTGTTCCTGTGTTTGCCGGCAAGGAGAAATACCCAGTTATAAACTTTATGGAATATACTCTTGAGTGTATTAAAAAAGGAAAAATAGAGCTGGATAACAGCATTATCACTGAGAAAATAACTTATCATGATCCCTGTAATATTGCCCGATCCGGTTGGATTGTGAATCAGCCACGTGAGATCATCAGATCATTTGTTAAAGATTTTGTAGAAATGACACCAAACGGTAAAGAAAACTACTGTTGCGGCGGTGGCGGTGGATTAGTGTCGATCGATGAAATCCATGATTTTAGAATGAATGTTGGTGGCAAAGTCAAAGCCGAACAGTTGCGCCAGACCGGTGCTGAAATTTGTATTGCACCATGCGCCAATTGTAAAAAACAGCTGAAGGAACTGGTCGAATATTTTGAAATACCATGCAAAATTATGGGGTTGCATGATCTGATTTTAAAAGCTATTAAAATTCCGGGAGCAAAATCACCTCAGGAACGCAAAGAAGAAGCGGCCCTGATGGAAATGTAACTAAGAATAAATAAACAATGGGATATATTTTATGGAACAATGGATAGAATTTGCAAAAGGACCTTTATTCGCATTTACATTTCTAATAATGGTCTTTGGTTTGGTCAGATTGGCTATAATTCAGGTCTACACAATTTCTTCCGGTAAAGGAAGAAAGATTCGAAACACTCACTGGAAAAATATTATAACCGATACTTTAAGTTGGATTGTCCCGGTTCGCCACCTGATTCCGGGCACGAAAATATTTTCAATTGTTTCGTTTCTCTGTCATATTGGAATAATAATTGTGCCACTATTATTGGCCGACCATATTGTTTTATGGGAAGGGTTAATAAACTTTAATCTGCCGCAAATCGGTTATGGACTGGCCGATTTCCTCACTCTGTTTACAATAACATGTTTGATAATATTATTAGGATTCAGGATCTTCTCTGCAAGATTACGAGCCATGAGTAAAATAATTGATTATATGCTCTTAATAAATATTCTAATTCCATTTACAACCGGATATCTGGCCATGCATCCCAACCTCAATCCGTTC
>JAAERC010001068.1 GCA_024230695.1 Candidatus Zixiibacteriota bacterium | reverse complement strand
TTTTGAATCAATGTAATAAACATACCGCTTCTCCTATCTGACATCATATCTGACAAAGGCAACAAACGCCCCGGCAAAAAAGATCAGGTTAAAAAATAATAATAATCCCATATCAACAATCGCCGCCTGAACCGATTCTCCAGGTGTAATATCTTTATATTTGAATTCAGGGATTTCTTGAGTGTCAATCGCTTTTGGTTTATCAGCCTTGTCCTTTTCGTCTCCTCCACCGCCGCATGATGTCGATTGTCTGATTCTGATTCCGCCTCCGGTATTCAAACCTGTCTTTTCTTTCATGAATTTTCCATATTGCCCTTGATAATTTTTGGCTTCATCAAAGAATCTGTTTTTCAAACCAATTGAGGTTCCGGCCAGATATGAAGTTGCCAAGGAAAGTGAGGTTGCCGGGGAAATTCGTGCCAGCGCAAAGGCCAAGGATTCCTGAGTTTTTTGGCTATTACCTCTTTCTTCATAAAGCCGCGATGAAAAATTCTGCATTTTTGAATCTCGGACTTCACTGAGGGAATCCATATGAGCATTTAGTTGATTGGATAAGGCATTGACGTCATCATTTGGTCCGGAAAATGTAAAATGTTCCATCCCCGCGCTAAATTCATCCAGCAATTGAGCACGTAATCCCGATTTTTGATAAGCGATTTCATCAACAGTTAGAACATCAATAGAACGGGCCGCCAACAGGACAGAAACTCTTGGAACAATATGTATGCAAATCACCCAAATAACCAATAAAACCAGAAATGAATTCGCCGAACG
>JAAERC010001067.1 GCA_024230695.1 Candidatus Zixiibacteriota bacterium | reverse complement strand
CAGGATCATGTTACTCCATTTAGATTTAAATTGAAGGCCGGTCAATATGTTATCAGAGTTCAATTAACCGATGGCAGTGAGTTATCAAAAACCGATTCAGTCAAAATTGCGGCCGATAGCACCAGTAAATTGATTTTTGAATTTGATAATTAATACTTGATTTTTATTTCAATTATTTCTTAGCTTATATTGTAAAAATATAAATAACGAAATGTAATATTATAATACAAAACCAAAGGAGATATTATGGGCAAGGACAAATCAAATCGAGTTGGTCTGTTGGTATGTTTTGTTTCAATGGTGGTTTTAATGGCCGGTTCTGTGATGGCCCAAACCGAGGCGACAGTTGCCGATAAGCTGGCCGAGGCAATCAATTATTATGGTGAGCTTGAATTTGATCAGGGGCTGGATGTTGCTACGGGACTATTAAAAGGCGGGAGTGCCTCCTCCACCGATAGTATCGCGATATATGCGGTGATGAGTATGCTCAACTATGGTAAAGGTGAGGAGTTTCTTGGCAAATCATATAAATTTCTTGAAAAGATGGCCGCGATTGGTCCATGCACGATCAATCTTCCGCATGAATTCTGGCCACAACAGTTACGTCATCAATGGTATAATGTAGCCAGAGATAAAGGCGCTTTGGCCTGTCCGGGAGACAAGGATGGCGATATCCAGACAGTCGCAATAATGGAATTTGATAATTATTCGGTTGGGAAATATCAGGAAGAGCTTGGGTTTCTCACCAAAGGAATCGCTGATTTCTTTGAGGCAGATTTTGCCAAATTCAGCGATCTGAAAGTCGTGGAGCGCGATAAGGTCGATTTTATTTTAAATGAGATCGCAATTACGGAATCGGGTAAGGTGTCATCATCGACTGCAATACAGGTCGGAAAACTTCTCGGCGCACAGATCATGGTATTTGGGAATGTAACTCAAATCGACGGCAAAAAGTGCAAGATGATGGTGAAAGCTGTCAAAGTTGAAACATCGGAGATCATCGCAACAGTCGAAAAAGAGGGTAAACCGGATTATTTCAAAATGGAAAAAGAACTGGTTAAGGAGTTGGCCGCAAAGTTGGATATGACCTTATCCGATGAGACCAGCGCGATGCTTGATGCCGGCGGAACTGAATCATTTGATGCCGCTACTTTGTATTCCAAAGGTCTGCACTATATGGATAAGTACGATTATAAGAAAGCTTACGATTTCTTCAAATTGGCGTATGAGAAGGATAACAGCTTTGTTGAAGCTAAGAAGAAAATGGATATCTATCGTCCGCTGGCAACATCATAAGCGAACTATTGATATAGTGATAAATTAAACAGAGGTTTATATGATAAAATATAGTTCTTATTTTTCAATATTCCTTATAACTCTTTTGCTTTTTGTTGTCGGGTGCGCGCCAAGTATGTTTACAAAAGGACGCGGGATGATGGAGCGCGGCGAATACAGTAAAGCGGCTGAGCTATACAATGAGGAAATACGAACCAATCCGGAATCGGTTAAGGCGTGGCGGGAATACGGTTTTGCTCTTTACAAGCAGGGCGAATTGACCAAAGCCGAAGAAGCACTTGAGCAGGCCAATAATATTAAACCGGATGCCGGAACCAATTTATATCTCGGATTTATTTATGAAAAGCGGGAGATGTTTGATAAGGCTCTTGATGCATATCGGGTATCGCTTAGTCTAAAACCGAAACGGTCGGTTAAAGATCAGATAACGAGTAGATTTGATTATTTGATCTCCAAAAAAATGAAGGCCGAAGTGACTCATGCAATCAAACAAGAGGCTGATATTAATGTCGATAGTATCCCGGAAAACAGTATTGGTGTGATTGATTTTGATAACAGTCAGCTTTCTGACGATCTGGCACCATTGAGTAAGGGATTGGCCGAGATGACCGCTATTGATCTGGCTAAAGTCGGTTCGCTAAAGGTAGTCGATCGATTGAAGATCGAGGCTATTCTTGGAGAGCTAAAATTAAGCAAATCTCAGTATTCTGATCCAAAGGTTGGCCCCCGGCTTGGAAAATTGATGGGTAGCCGACAGATCGTTTCGGGAGTTCTGACTGGGCTGGGTGATGAGAAAATCCGGATGGATGGTTCAGTTGTGAATACGACCGCAGGGACATCAAATACAACGGAATCAAGTCAGGGTGATTTGGAGAAGTTTTTCCAGATACAGAAAGAATTTGTTTTCAATATTATTGATACACTCGGTATTGAGTTAACAATTGATGAACGTAATGCTATACAGGAAGTCCCAACCGAGTCATATCTGGCTTTTCTGGCTTATTCCAAAGGATTAGAATTCCGCAGTATGGGGATGTATCAAGAAGCGGCAGGTGAATTTAATGATGCGGTACAGATGGACGCCGGTTTTACCGCCGCTAAACAGCAGGGACAATCGGCGACTAGGATGTCTGCGAGTATTTCCGGGGGGGCTGGATCATTTGAACAACTCGAGGGTTTGGTTGTCGGTTCCGGCGAGGGAACTTCGGGTACATTAGAGGGTTTCCAGTCATCGATATTATCTGCTTATGGATTTATCGGTGGATATGATTTTGTTAATATGTTCACAAATCGCTTTGATATACTCCTGATTGATAAATTTGGGACAGTTGTAATACAGGGGGATTTAGATGCGGAACATTAAAATGTGTAACATTAAAATATCTGTAATTTTGGTTATTGGATTACTATTTTCGGTTTCATCTGTTTTTGGGCAGATCGTTTACGATCAGCCAAAATCCGGGGGCGGCCGGATGATTTTTAATAACTGGTCGATTGAAAACTCCGATGGAACCAAAAAACTAAATCAATTTGTGATTCCGATTTATGGTTTTATCCCTCTGGAAGATAATCTTGAAGCTCGTTTTTCGGTGTCATCCATCTCCAGT
>JAAERC010001066.1 GCA_024230695.1 Candidatus Zixiibacteriota bacterium | reverse complement strand
TTATGGGAAAAAGAGTTTGCCGCATCAATGCGTCGTCCGCTTGCTATTCGGATTCGGTATTCCTTCATACGAACATATAAACCAGTATTAGATGATACTTCTTATCGCTCGTTTGAACGAATGGCAGATTATCGACATTGGTGTGAAACTAATTTACCATCATGGTTAGGATATGGCCGCATTTGAATATCGTCAAGCACAAGAAGTACAAGAGATATTTGCCCGTTGGGGGGTGAAGTATCTCTTTTTAGGCAAGTCTGCCGCTATTTTGTTGGGGTTTCCAGATACAACCCAAGATGTGGATATTTTTCCGTTGAAATCAGTTGAGAATGGTCAAGCCTTAGTATCGGCTTTACAAGAGCTTGGATTCTTATTAAATGAACAAGAGTCCAGCGAAATTATACGAGGTAAAGATTTCATTCAATTGAAAAACGGCCCATTTGATTTGGATTTGATATTTGCACCTGATGGAATAGAGAGTTTTGTAGAAGCATGGGAACGGCATGTAGAAATAGAAGGTTTTCCTGTATGCCATCCTGATGACATCATTGCCAGTAAAAAAGCGGCAAACCGAGTAAAAGACCGTGAAAGTTTACCGCGACTTATTGCATTTCGTGACTATTGGCGAAAGTTGAAAAAGAGTTAACGTTGTTTGTTTGGCTAATCGACGTGGATCAGGTTTGCGGGGTTGGCTATGCAATCGTAAATCATGGCTCAACTCGCTAACAAATCATTG
>JAAERC010001065.1 GCA_024230695.1 Candidatus Zixiibacteriota bacterium | reverse complement strand
TACTGAAATATCTCAAGAAAATATTAAGCATCAATATCTGGGCGAGACCAGTAAACTCAGACCCGAATTGTGCGGAGGAACGCCATGATGATCGTTGTGATGAAATCGGATGCCACTGTTAAGCAGACCGGTTCAGTTATTAAAAAAATCCAGGAGCTAGGATTTGAACCGCATCTCTCGAAGGGCGAGGAAAAAACAATTGTCGGAATGGTAGGGAAAGGTAAAAAAGTCGAACCAGATGTGTTTATGGTATTTCCAGGGGTGGAATCTGTTGTACCTATCTTAAAACCATATAAGCTGGCAAGTCGGGAATTTCAAACGACTCCAACGATTATTCATTTTAATGGTTTCTCTATTGGCGGTAATGAAGTTGTGGTGATGGCCGGGCCCTGTTCGGTTGAGAGCCGGGAACAGACATTGGAGGCGGCCGACGCAGTCGTTAAGGCCGGAGCCAAAGTGTTAAGAGGAGGAGCCTACAAACCAAGAACATCTCCTTATAGTTTTCAGGGGCTTGGCGAAGAGGGCCTAAAAATATTGAAGGAGGCGTCTGATAGAACCGGTTTGGCCATTGTGACCGAGGTGATGTCACCTGACAAAGTTGAATTAGTGGCCCAATATGCTGATATCCTTCAGATCGGTGCCAGAAATATGCAGAATTATTCGCTACTTGAGGCCGTAGGAAAATCGACCCGACCGGTTCTTCTCAAGCGTGGTTTGATGTCAACTATTGAAGAACTGTTGATGGCCGCTGAATATATTTTGGCTAATGGTAATCCAAATGTTATGCTATGCGAGCGTGGTATTCGGACATTTGAGAAATATACACGTAACACATTGGATATTTCGGCCGTCCCGATTATAAAACAGTTGAGTCATCTACCGGTTGTTATCGACCCGAGTCATGCCTCAGGAAAAAGAGAACTTGTTGATCCGATGTCAAAATGTGCTATTGCCGCTGGAGCCGATGCCTTAATAATCGAGGTGCATCCGCATCCGGAAGAAGCATTGTCAGATGGCGCTCAAAGTTTGCATCCCGAAGAGTTTGATGAGTTGATGCATGGGCTAACAGCTATCGCTTCGGCGGTAAACAAAAAGATATAATGAATTTAATAAATCTAAAAGTCTGTATTGTTGGTATGGGGCAAATTGGTGGTTCGATTGCCAGAGTTCTGACCGAAAAGAATCTGGTTTCGGATGTAATTGGTTATGACATTGATAAATCAATTACATCTTTGGCAGAGGAGTGTGGATATATAGACAATTCGGCGGAATCGATAAGTAAAGGCATTTCTAAAGCTGATATAATTTTTCTGGCAACACCGATTCGTAAAACAATAAAACTTCTTCCTGAGATAATAGAGCAAATAAAATCAAATCAAATTGTTATTGATGTCGCCGGGATTCAATCCGGGATTCTGGAGATAGTATCAAGGCAAAGTAATCAGATAAATTATATTAGCGGACATCCGATTGCCGGTAATGAAAAGATTGGTATAAAGGCGGCTTCATCTGATAAATTCAATAATGCATTATTTTTTCTGACCCCGACTGTATCAACAATTAAAGAATGGATTGACACTATTGTTGATTTGATAAAATCTATTGGTGCTAAGCCAATAATTATTGATCCACAAAAACATGATTTTCTAATTGGGCTAACAATTAATTTACCCTATTTATTATCACTTGCGCTTATGAATTTGGCCTCCAATCAAGAAGATTCTATTAAAGATATCTGGCAATTATCAGGGGGGTCGTTCAAAGGTGCCACCAGAGTTGCATCGTCATCGCCAGAATTAACACTTGATATGTTTATGACCAATAGGGGAAATATCCTGAATATACTAAAGCAATTTCAGTCGGAGCTGTCTACTATTACCGAATTATTAAGCAATAAAGATGAAACAGGTTTGAGTAAACGAATCGTTCAGGCAAAAGCACAAAAAGAATATATTGAGCAGGTTCAAAATGGATAAGGTGATTTCAGCTGTTAATAGGCTTGAAGGTACAATAGATGTTCCCGGAGATAAATCCGTTTCACATCGGGCAGTTATTTTTGCATCGATGGCCAGAGGAATCACAACGATAAATAATTTATCTACTGCCGCTGATTGTGTCTCAACTATTTCCTGTTTGAAGAAACTTGGTATAAAAATTGAAAAGCGAGATGATACAGTTTTTGATGTTGATGGCAAGGGACGATTTGGATTCTCCGAGCCGACTGGTATTCTTGATGCCGGCAATTCGGGAACTACAATCCGCTTGATGTCAGGGCTTTTGGCTGGGCAATCTTTTGAATCGGAAATAACCGGTGATGACTCACTGAAAAAAAGACCGATGAAACGAATTATGGATCCATTAGAAAGTATGGGTGCCAAAATATTTTCATGCGACAATAATAATCAACCGCCAATTAGAATTATTGGCAAAAGGCTAAAACCGATTTCTTATACTATGCCGGTTGCCAGCGCACAAGTCAAAACGGCTTTGATGATTGCGGGATTACTTTGTGACGGTACAACTACGATTATCGAAAAATACCAATCGCGCGACCATACCGAGCGGATGTTTAAATATCTTGGGGCCAAAATTCTTACATCATTTCCCAAAATTGAAATCAAAGGCGGAGAATTAAGACCGACCGATATCTTTGTTCCGGGCGATATTTCATCGGCGATATTTTTTATTGTCGCGGCCCTACTTGTAAAGAATTCGAATATCACATTAAACAAAGTTGGACTGAATCCGACCCGCTTGGGTAGTCTAACGGCGCTTAAAAAAATGGGTGCGGATATATCTATAATTTCGGATAAAACTAGAAATGAAGAACCACTTGGATCAATAAAAGTCTCCTCATCAAAATTAAACGCGATAAATATAACTGCCAAAGATATTCCATCGATGATAGATGAGATTCCGATTCTTGCTTTGGCCGCTACACAAGCAAAAGGAAAAACAATTATTTCGGGAGCCGAGGAGTTACGGTTCAAAGAAAGCGATCGACTTAAGGCAATTACCGATGATCTTAAGCGGCTGGGAGCATCAATTGTTGAAAAACCGGATGGCCTTGAAATAGACGGTCCAACACAATTGGTTGGTACGGAAGTTGAATCATTTGGTGATCATAGATTGGCGATGACAATGGCAATAGCCGGGCTGATTGCGAACGGTGAAACAAAAATATATAATTTTGAATCAGTTAATATATCATTCCCTGAATTTATAAAGAATTTGAATTTATTAATAAAAGAAAATGACTAATTCAATAAAACACAAATTGTATGGCATTATCGGAGGGTCGCTGACGCATTCTCTTTCGCCATTAATACATAATTATTTATTTAAGAAATATAGGTTAGATTATTATTATAGTATTTTTGAAACCAATGAAACCAATGAAACCAATGAAACCAATGAAACCAATGAAACCAATGAAACTAATGAAACTAATTTGAAAGATGTTATTAGTAGTATAAAAACACTTAATATATCTGGTCTGAATGTAACATTTCCGTTTAAAGAAAAGATTATTCCATATCTTGATAAAGCTGATACAACGGTACAAAAGGCTGGTGCGGTTAATACTATAAAAAATTCTAATGGTAAGTTAACTGGTTATAATACAGATATTGATGGCGTTCAAAAAACATTACAGAATAAATTAAGGATAAATATAAAAAATAAATCGATTTTGCTGTTTGGGGCAGGCGGCGCCGCCAGAGCTTGTATGGTTGAACTGCTTCATCAAAAACCGGATTCGATCATAATTGCCAACAGAGATATTTCAAAAGCAAAAAAGTTAATAAGTAGTTGTAAAAAGCTAAGTAATAGTACAAAGATTGACAAAGTAAATATAAATGATTCGAATAAGCTCAATAAGATAGTACAAGATAATCAATTTGCTTTATTAATTAACTCAACCTCGGCCAGTTCGTTGATTTTAAAAAGAATATTAAAAAGATTGACTAAAGATAAATATTTTAAAAACACAATAATATTTGATTTGAATTATGGCCCGAAAGCTTTATCCAAAAATCAAATAGATTTCCCAAACAGATATGTTGACGGCCTATATATGCTGACAGCGCAGGCGGCGGCGAGTTTTAATATCTGGACTGGGATAAATATCGAACCTGACGATATTTATAAGTACGTCAAAAGAAAATTACGGGATAAATAATATGCTTAGATTTTTAACAGCTGGCGAATCACATGGGCCGACTCTAGTTGGAATAATTGAAGGGCTCCCGGCAGGACTTGAGATTGATGAAAAAATAATCAATGTAGATCTTTCCCGAAGACAGAAATCTTACGGTCGCGGGAATCGAATGAAAAAAATTGAAAAGGATAAAGTAGTAATTCTTGGTGGCCTTCGAAATGGAATCACAATCGGTTCACCATTGGCTTTGCAGATAGAAAACAAAGATTGGGCTATTAGAAAAAATAGGAAGGCCCAAAAGAAATCAATTCCACGCCCGGGACACGCCGATCTGGCCGGAGCTGTTAAGTACCGCTTCTCAGATATACAGAATGTTATCGAAAGGTCAAGCGCGAGAGAGACGGCGATGCGAACTGCAATTGGTTCAGTTGCAAAAATATTCCTTGCGGAATTTGGAATTGAGGTTTTTAGTCATGTTATCAGAATCGGGAAAGTTAAAACCCCTAAGTGCAATTTGAAAATCGACCAAATAAAAAATGAAATAACCAAATCGCCGGTGTATTGCTTTGACAATAAAACATCAAAAAAAATGTGTCAGGAAATAGATAAAGCAAAAGATAAAGGAGATACTCTTGGCGGAGTTTTTGAAGTAGTTGCTGTCAATTTACCAATCGGATTGGGCAGTTATGTTCATTACGACCGCAAATTAGAAGGTAAACTGGCGCAGATGATTATGAGTATACCCAGTGTTAAGGCTTTTGAAATTGGTGATGGTGTTATAAATGCATCAAGATATGGATCCAAAGTCCATGATGAGATCATTCAAAAAGATGACGTTATCACCCACAGTACAAATCGAGCCGGAGGGTTAGAGGGTGGCATGACCAATGGTGAACCACTTATTTTAAGAGGGTTTGTAAAACCAATCTCATCTTTGAGAGACCCGCTTAAATCTGTTGACCTCAAAAAGAAAACCGCAACACGCGCGCCATATGTCAGATCCGATGTCTGCGTCGTTCCGGCGGCCGGTGTTATTGGAGAGACTTTGACTGCCTGGACAATTGCCGAATCATTTCTGGAAAAATTCGGCGGTGATTCGATGGATGAAATCAGAACCAATTATAATAATAGAACGACTGTTTGAAAACTATTATGAGTTGTAAAAAAAACATAGTTATAACCGGATTTATGGGAACGGGGAAGACAGTGGTCGGTAAGGAAGTTGCTCTTAAATTAGGTCTTGAGTTTTTGGATACCGATGAAATAATTGAGAAAAAACAAGGTTGTACTATCTCAGAAATATTTAACAAAAAGGGTGAGGAGTATTTTCGTGAGTTGGAACAAAATGTATTAGTTGAATTAGCCAAAATGAGCAATTCTGTAATTGCGACCGGTGGCGGGACATTACTAAAAAATGAAAATCTTGAATTGATAAGTACAAATGGAATTATATTTTGTCTCGATGCAAATATTGATGTTTTGTTAAAACGACTTGGCAAAAATATGACCCGTCCATTGATTGCACAAAAAACTAATGACGATATAATTAGGCTATATGAAAAAAGAAATGAAAACTACAATAGAATACCTAACCATATATACAATTCTGATATTTCTCCATTGGAAACGGCTGATACGATAATAAAATTATATAACAAACTCACCGCAGTTTCTGAGAAAACAGAGTAGCATAATGAATATCAAAGTAAAATCAGTTTCACCAAATAATAATTACTCAATTCAAATCAAAACCGGTCTGATTTCTGACTTTGGTCAAATCATTAAGAAAAAATCAAATGGAAAAATAGTAGTCCTGACAAATAAAAAAGTTCATCGGTTATGGTATAAAAAACTACATACTTCATTTAAGTGGGCCGGAATAAAAGAAAAGTTAATAATAGTTCCCGATGGTGAACGGTACAAAAATAATCGTACCTACAATAAAGTTATTTCCAATATGCTGGAGAACAACATCGATCGTTATTCCACTTTGGTAACATTTGGCGGCGGCGTAATAGGTGATTTGGGCGGATTTGTCGCGGCAACATATATGCGGGGAATCACGTTGATTTATATTCCAACGACTTTGATAGCGCAGGTTGATTCATCTATTGGCGGTAAAGTAGCGATCGATCATCCAAAGGCAAAAAATATAATTGGAGCCTTTTATAATCCTGAGCTGGTATTGACTGATCCTGATATTCTAAAAACTTTGTCAGACACGGAATACACTAACGGTTTATTCGAGGTGGTCAAAATCGCTTTAGTTTATGATAAAAAGCTGTATGTATATTTCTGCAAGAATTTCAATAAAATTATAAACAGAGATTCAAAAATTATAGAATCTCTGATTAAAAAGTCGGCTAAATTAAAAGCGGAGATTATCCAAAAAGACCCGTTTGAAAAAGACTTGAGAATGATATTAAACTTTGGCCATACTTTTGGTCATGCTCTGGAGACTTCGGGTGGATATAAAAATATTTCGCATGGTGTCGCGGTCGGGTGGGGGATGCTTCTAGCTTTGAATTTATCGGAAAACTATAAACTCATTGATCTATCAAAACATCAGGAAACAATTGCTATTATAAAGAGGTTACTCGGGAAAAATAAATTGGGAAAATTGAATCTTACAAGAATCTGGGCTACAATGTGTCATGATAAAAAGGCTGTTAATAAAAAAGTCCGTTTTGTGTTGCTAAAAGGGGTTGGCCGATCAATAATAAAAGAAGTAGATAAAAAGAGCTTTATAAAGTCACTTGGGAAATTATGAGCGATTCTAACAAAAAAAAATATCTGGTGATTCATGGGCCGAATCTGAATCTTCTCGGAAAAAGAGAACCAGAGATTTATGGCACGATGTCGTTAGATGATATTAATGCAAAGCTAAATGAGTTTGCGAATCAAAATAATATTGATCTTGAAATTATACAGTCTAACTCTGAAGGTGAAATAATTGACGCTCTACATAACGCAATGGAAAATAGCAACGGCGTCGTTATTAATCCCGGAGCATATACTCATTATAGTATTGCTATCTTTGATGCCGTCTCTGCAATTGGTTTACCGGTAATCGAAGTGCATATATCAAATATATATTCACGTGAAGAATTCCGACGACATTCTGTTATTGCCCCGGCCTGTATTGGCCAAATCACCGGATTAGGGTGGTATGGATATATATTAGCCCTAGAATCCATAATAAAATTATAAATCAGAATAAATTGGTTTTATGTAGTGATAAATAATAAAAATACTGGGGGGGAGATTCGAACTCCCGACCCTCAGATCCACAATCTGATGCTCTAAGACCAACTGAGCTACCCCAGCATTTTTACAGGACGTATTTTATCTTATAATCGGTAAATTGTCAAGTTCTTTGATAGTTACATATATTATTTAATAACCACGCTTCGAAAGACCTTCTTGGATACTTTGTTGATACTTTCCTGCACGCGGGTATTTTGGATCTATTTTTAATCCGGCATTCACATATAACTGAGCCGAATCAAACACTTTCATCTCTATAAATATATAGGCCGTATTAAAAAAATTGGTGGCACTATTTGGATCTAATTGTGCAGACATTTTATGTGATTCCAG
>JAAERC010001064.1 GCA_024230695.1 Candidatus Zixiibacteriota bacterium | reverse complement strand
TCGTGAATATTATCCTGCCGAAGATGCAGATGCCACGACAACATTGTTTGGTCAGGCAAAAGTCCGTTTTCGTAAGGGGATGAAACACTCAGCGTCGCTTAAATATCGCTTTGAGAGCACCTCCAATCCGTTTACATCTGCAAGAGGATTGTTTGAGGCAAGAGGTCGCAGTGTGTTGAATCCTGAGGATGGAACATCATTTATTTATTACTGGCAACGTGAAGCTTTACGTTATCAGGATATTACAATGGCTCCTACTCAGGCGCATATTTTGGATATGACATCCAATTGGAGACCCAATAACAAAGTAAATCTGAATTTTGGATTTAAGGCCAAGTATGACAAAAATGGCGATCTTGATTCACTTGACGTCAGTCATTTTTCAATGCAACCAAGTTTGGCCTTGAATGTTAATGTTGATCAGAATTGGGCTATCTCGCTTGGCGGTTCTTACGGTTATAATAAATCACGAGGGCCGGTGGCCATAGCACTGTTTGATGGCTGAGCGGGCCATATGTATACGGACGCCGTGAGCGATCCGAACGATCCGCTGGGACCATTTGAAGCTGTTCATTATGGTTCAGCTTATGCCATGACTGATTATGAAACCAAATCTCAGAATCTTTATCTATCAACATCGTATGTTTATTCACCACAATTAAAATTCCATGGTACTGTTGGTTACAATAAATCAACCGCCGAGATGGATCAAGTTGTTTTCCCGGTAATGACTGCGGAAGTTGATGGTGCATTACATCATAGTGATTTTACCTTTGAAAATATACATGATTATTCAAACCTTGATTACCAGTTGATGAATTTCTCATTAGGTCTTGAATATCTGCTTTCCAAAGATGTTGTCTGGACGGTGGATGGAGAGTATGCTGAGTTGAAAGATAATGCAGGATATGTATATGGTCTTGAATCCGGTTCGATGTTTATGATTCGTTCCGGAATCAGATTCGAATTCTAAATTTCTCTCTGTTGGTTAGTGTTTTAAAGTGCTGCCGGGATTTTTATCCCGGCAGTTTTTTTATATAAATAACTTATAAATACCGCTAAGAACAATATAACTATCTATATCCAAAAACCTCGGCCCAGATTATCAAAAGTATCAGCGATAAACCAATTATCAGGGCAATTGCGCCAAATATCTTGTATCCCTTTAGGAAAGGTTCTGGCATCGGATCAATCATGTGTTTGCTTAGTTCTTTTTTCTCTATCAGTTTTTCATATTCGCGCGGTCTGTCTTCCATTAGTTCATCAACCGAGATCCGGCCCGAGAAAATGACCGTATCCATCGGGAATTTATCCGGTCGAAAATGTGTATTAAAGAAATGAACGGTAAATATAAAAGCTACCGCCAATAGAGCCTCATCTGAATGAACGATAGTGGCAACATTGATCATCCAGCCAGGGAGAAAGAGAGTAAAAAATTCCGGGAACCATAACATCAAACCGGTTGAACCGATTATGGCAACACCCCAGAAAACGGCAAAATAATCAAATTTTTCCCAATATGTCCAGCGTCCATATCTTGGTCGTCGACCTCTACCGATAAACCATTTCAAAGTTTCAACAACTTCTTTAAGATCTGTTTTATTAGGTACCATACTATCTTCATCGGTAAGGTATTTAAACCATGATTTACCCGTTTTTCTCTTATTGCGAACAACATCAAATATATGCAGGCCGAAATATATAAATGTAATTATGGCACAGACACGATGTATATAACCTGCCGATTCAAACCCGCCAATTAAATCCGAAATCAACTGCGCCCATCCAAGATAAGAAAATTTAAGAGTCATACCGGTGATAGCCAAACCGAGAAAACTGATAATGACCAATATATGCATTCGGCGCTGAAGCGGAGTGAAACGACAATACTCTTTTTGGCCAAAACTTTTTTTGCGAATTAATTTATGCTCTTTCATCATTTTAAATGAGCGCGGTAACCACATAATTGTGTGTGTTCCAAATACTATTAATGTTCCGGTAAGGAGAATAGTCATAAACCAGAAGGTGTAAAACAGTATTGGATATTTATCGCGATCGTGATGAGTGGCGTGTGTTAGATAACCAGCAAACTGCCGATGTGATCCCTCATGACACGCTCCGCAGGTTTTAACAATATTCTGACGCGATAACATCGAGTTTGGATTATCTATCGGCAATATATTATGTGAACCATGACAATCATAACATTTGGCGGCGGCTCCATAACCCAGCTTGGAAACTTTGCCATGAAATGTATCAAAATATGTTTCGGTAACCTCAAGGTGACATCGACCGCACTGGTCCATAGTTTCGTATCTGAATCCGGTTTTATCGGTTCGGGCAATATTGTGGGAATTATGACAATCAACGCATTTGGGAAGCGGTGATTCAGAGTCACTTGTAATCTCACAATGAACGCTGTTATAGAACTGCTCATAAATGCCTTCGTGACATTTAGCGCAGGTACCTGGGATTTTATCGGGGTGAACAGATGATTCCGGATCATCTTTAGGCAGGATATTATGAGTAGAGTGACAATCGGTGCATTTGGCCGTGACTATCAAACCGCTCTCTTTTAAACCTTTTCCGTGAATACTTTCCAGATAACTTGTAATCGGATCAATATCACCCTCTGACATTTCTTTTAAAGCAACACCTTCGGGTCCGTGACATTGGCCGCATAATTCCGGTACAACCGTAGGGAATGTTTTTGAGGTCGGGTCCTTGAAACTTTTTACATTATGAACTCCATGGCAGGTTGTACATTCAGGAACCCGCTGGTCTCCGCGATCTCCTAATTTGCCATGCATACTATTGGAAAATGTTTCAACAATCTCGGTATGACAGATTGAACAATCAACTTTGTTTGCTACCGATGCACACGAGCGCTCAAGTCTTGGATTGGCTCCGGTGTGACATTGCGCACATGCAACGGAACGGTGCATAGAGCTATGTGTCTCAATTGAATCTACATACATTGAAATAATACCGGTGTCACGCTGGGCCGTAAGGTTTTTATTATTATGGCATTTTAGACATTCGCTGTCAGCCATGCCCTCTTCATAAAATACATTCCTTGCCTCATGAGGTTCATGACAATCAACACAAACCGGAACTTTATTGGGTTCCTTCTCCCATAACTCACCTCTAACCACTTTTTTATGGACCTGCTCAATTCGGCCATGACATTGCTGACATGTTTCTGCGACATTGTTCCGGTGGATACTTGACTTGGGATCGGTATGCGGTAATACACTATGTGATGTATGGCAATTGTTACAGACTGCCGTCACCGTCAAGCCCTGCTGAAAAAGGCCAACACCATGAATACTTTGAGAATAATGACTTAAGATTGAATCCTGGTGAATATTAAAAGTTTTGGAAACCGGAGTTCCTTCCTTATGACAACGGCCGCACATAAATGGTATATTAAATTTTGTTACCGGTGAATCAGGTGAATCAACCTCATCAATATAATGGTATCCATGACAGCTCCAACATTTGGGGGCAAGGTTTATACCTTTTTCTATTGCCTGTCCATGAAGGCTGTTTGAATACAATTCAGATATATCATCATGACAGTTTCCGCAATC
>JAAERC010001063.1 GCA_024230695.1 Candidatus Zixiibacteriota bacterium | reverse complement strand
GTTGTCTATATCACCCGCCGATATTCCGGAGCATGTAAACCCTTTCCCGTCCGAATCCATTATAATTTCACTTATCGTATTACCGTTTATGTCTAACTGTCGTAATGAGCTGAAATTGTAATTAAAAGCGTAGATCTCATCTAATCCATCATTGTTTAGGTCGCCCGTCAAAAATTCTGAAACGTACGGAAACATATGATGCGAAGAGCCATCTGATTTAATAATAAATCCAAGCGGGGTTGTTCTATCATACATATGTACTATTATTTCATCCCGGCCATCGCTGTCCATATCTTTTAAAAATAATTTTGTAAACGAATATTCCGATCCCGTATAACTTAGGCTCGGATAATTGGCAAGATAGTATGTAAAATCCGGTTCCGACGAACAAAAAGAATAAACCATTGGCGGGTCATAACCAAGTGCGACCAAATCATCAATTCCATCACCATCAAGCTCACCGACCGCGATAGGAATAATAAAATTATTTTCCGGAAAGTCCGGGATGTTTTCTGTTTTTGGTGTTCCGTCAGGATTGTACATATAAATCCCAGTTGATGTCCCAACAACGATCTCATTTATTCCATCACCATCAAAATCACCAAAACTTGGAATGATCGAAGGTGTTCCATCAAGTGATACTTTCCAGGTCTCATCAGATGAGAACAGAGACTGCACAACCACTTCAATTTCGTCAGATATTTCTGTATTGTCACTCGAATGCATAGTTAATTTGAGAATATATGTATCATCCGGCAAATCACCGGTGTACCATTCTCCAACATTATTATTATATGCCGGTATTGATGCATGATTTATTAGCTGCCAGTTATCCTTTGCTCCTAAGGCACGAAACTCAAGTCTATAATTTGTAAACTCAGGACCAAATGCATTGGCTTGAATAGTTGTGATGCCGTTTAGAGTCTCCCCAAACTCGGGGTACAGGATTTCAACAGTATTATTATTTGCAATATAGATCGTTTGATAAGCGATATTATCAAATCCCACTCGTAATCGAATTGTAAAAATACCCGCCAGTCCTTCAGTGTTCCAACTAAACAAGGTCCCATCAGTAATTGGATTTGATGAAAAAATCAATCGTTGCCAATTCTCCGGCTCCTTACCGGCGCCAAACTCTAATATATATCCGGGGAATTGAGAACCATCGGCATAACCGGTTATATCAACAATACCGGAAACAATCTCAAATTTATCAGGAGAATTGATTATGGCGACCTTATCTGGTATCAACTGAATCGCCGCATTTAAATTCAACCGGCCATATCCGCTGTAGATGTCATAACCGGGATTATCCCAGCCCGCTCCATATGGATCGATCAAATCATCTGCTGTCTGTTGAAGGATATTTAGAACTTTTTCAGGCGTAAGGCCGGGCGAAACTGAACGTAGGTATGCCGCCGCCCCTACAACTTGTGGTGAGGCCATACTTGTTCCGGATGAAAGATAGTATAAATCATCAATTATATGAACTCCCGCTTCACGGTTGGAAGCATACATGTCGGTGTTATTGGCTCTTAGAGATAAAATCGATTGGCCCGGTGCACAAAGATCGATATGACTACCATAAGTAGAATATGAGGTCACATTATCATTATCATTTGTCGCACCTATTGCGATAACCTTATCATATGCCGCTGGATAGTTGTACTGTTCGGCTCCATCATTACCAATCGCCGCGCATAAGATAACCCCTTTTGAGTAAGCATAAGCAATAGCGTCGTTCACCAGATCACTTTGAGTATATAACCCAAAACTCATATTGATAACATCGGCTCCATTATCGGCCGCATAGATTATTGCCTGTGAAATGATTGAAACAAACGGCAAAGGATCGATTCCGAGGGCCATAATATTACAATTAGGGGCAATTCCTGTAATTCCGATTTCATTGTTACTTGTCGCCGCCACTATTCCGGCGCAGTGAGTACCATGTCCATTATCGTCTGACAGATCATTGTTCCCGTTACCAATATTTAGCATGTCGCCGCCAAAATTCCACCCATTAATATCATCAATGAAACCATTATTGTCATTGTCCAAACTATCATCGGCAATTTCGTTGGGATTGACCCATATATTATTTATTAAATCAGGATGTTCCCGATCAACACCGGTATCTATTATGGCGACAATTGCGGTTGTAGTATTATCAGTGGGATTCGAAAAGACCTCATCAGCATCAATGTCAGCATCTATCTTTCCCGTTGTCAAAATCAGCTGATCGTTGTTATATCCGTAAATTCGTTTCACATGATAATGTTCTTGTCCGGTATTATTCAAGCTCCATTGGTGCGCGTAAAGCGGATCGTTTGGGCTATCATAATACTCGGCGATCTGATCGATCTCAGCATACAAAACTCCCGGGATATTCTTATATTCAGATACTATTTCTTCTGCACCAAAGTTAGCTTTTGTCTCAAAAATATAAACATCTCTAAAACGATTATAGTCCGAAGAAATCCCAGCCAAATCAACTAAAGGAGTTATATGATGTATCTGATATTTAGAATTAATTTTATCAATTTCTGCGTGGTTAATTTTAAGAGCGGAAGTTTTAGATTTGCCAGCTCTTATTTGATTTGATATACTTTTTTCGAATTTTACAATTATTCTTGATGGTAGATTAGTTTTTGAATTACTATTATTCGTAGTTCCATATACTGCAAAACTATTACTATTTGATAGTAATAAAAATAGAGATAATAATAACAAATTTATAATATACTTACGCTTAACCATATTCACCTCATATGCAGGTTCTGGGTGGTTTTTGGGTAAAACGGATATAGACCGTAGATGTTTAACTTCATTTACAATTTACTCAATTATCTGATTTTGACAAGCGGTTTTATTGATCTGAATTCTTATGTTGATATAAAATTAATTTGTAGAGTCAATTTTTGTCTATTGATTATTTTTATGTACTAAATTCCTTGATTCAAGTAATATGAACCAGAATCTTTGTAGGTAGAGTCGAAAAGGTCTATTCCCTGAATCATTTTTAATTCCCAATACTTTTCAAGGCGGATAATTGATGCCTCAGTAAATATGTGATCTCTTTCCATAAATAATAACGCTCTTGCCTTACGCATACTATAATTTGGCTGAAAAGAATCAATATATCCATCAGGCGGCCATCGGTCATG
Source organism: Candidatus Zixiibacteriota bacterium (assembly GCA_024230695.1). The sequence goes on along the minus strand of JAAERC010001063.1, from coordinate 2,007 downwards.
AGCCATCTGCCGTTCTTCTCTGACAATAGGTACACTTCTTGCGATTATATAATCATTTAGACCATGCATATCTAATATATTCATATGAGGAAAAACCCAGGCCGGGACACCGACACATGGAAGATTCATTACCGGATAATCACCAGGATTTAGTTGTTGTCCATCTGAGCGAGTGGGGAAATATCTACATTGTTCCAGATAAAACTGCTTATGTTCTTGACGTCTCATGCAAATACTGTGATCTATCAGCCAAAATTGCAGATTGTCAAATGTTCCGGTATACCAATTTAACATACTTGGGAACTCACCCCTTAGTGGCATTTTTAGGTAATAACTTTCTTCTCGGGTATTGATGTCCTTTGTCAAATACCAAAGCTTCCATGAGATGGGGTAGGTGAATAATAAAAAGATTGAAAAAACAGAGATTGCCATTTTAGGTTTTAGATTCAAAATATTAAGCATCCAAAGAAAAGAGACAAAAACAAATGGAATTAGATGACTATAAACACGCCATTCAAAATGATCCCCGCCAATGACAATTGTGTAATAACCAAAATGAAAAACAATTGTCGCCAATATAATTATTTTACTAAATCCTGTGTTACCGTTTTTAAAAAGATTTATTAATTGTCCTGAGACCGATTTAGTAAAATCAAAATTACCCGCCAACTTATTTTTAAAAACTCTTTTAAAATAAATTACAGTAACAACTATTAAGGAAAATATCCAAATCCAGAGTGAATATTCCAAAACAAATGATGTGAAATATCTTAACCCCGCTTCCGGCCAGGGGCTAACATGTTTTGCATAATAAGTATTCGGAAGCCATTCACCATAGGTGTTGATTCTCCAGGCCAGATGTAAAAATGGTACTACAAGCGGGGAGATGCTTAGGAATTTATCGATCTTTAGATTCCCCTCAAGAAACCATTTCATAAAGAATACAAAAAGAATTACAAAAGTAGCGCCAATAAAAAGAATCCCATCGGGTCGCGTGAGATGTATCAAAGCGGTCGCGCCACTAAAACATATTAGCCATTTATTATCTCTTTTATTAAAAAACAGTCCCACAACAACCCATGCTGTAAAGCAAAAATTAAAAAGAGCGGTCTCCAGACCAGAACTGGTCCATGTCAAGAAAGTAGTATTTGTGACTGTCCCGAGAATTATTAATCCAAGAAACAATAATCGCCAACGATTTAGCTGTTGGGACAATTTAAGTCTCATGATGCTAAAAGCTATAAGCAATAGTGTTAAATATGAGAAAATCAATGATATATTGTTGCTCGATTCGGGTGGGACGACATCAAAAAGCCGCCAGATAATATCAAGAATTACAATCCATAAAAAACTTGTATAACCTTCAACCGGTCGAAATGGCGGCTGATTCCACACATAGCCATAATCAAGCATACTGTTACTGACATAACGAAAGGCAATATGGGCATCATCTGTCAAAAACCAGAATAATTTCCAGCCATAAAAAAGAGCAAATGCCGTGGAAATTAGGATAGCAGATATTATCAATAATCGCGAGTTTTCTTGCGTCCATATTATACAAGTCTGAGTATTTCCTGTTTCGTTTCTATCGCTCATAGGAATTTATTTAGAAAATACTTTATTATTGATAGTTCTATTGTAGCTCATTACTAAATTTGTAGAATTATTACACCGGTTCCAGATTGGCGGCGGAATTCAATCTGATATGGGATATCCCACCCGGATAAATAATATTTGCCTTACTCTCTATATTAAATCTATATCATATAGTTTCACAAAACCCAATTATCTTACAGATGTTTTTCTAAAACATCTGTAATTACTATACTGCAATAAGATATTTGATAAATCTTAAAACCAACGCAACCTTTGCAATTCAGGGATTTCATCTTTTAATTCGTCGGCAATATCTTCCATGTCATACGCAATATGTTCCAGTGCGTCGGCTTCTTTTTCGAGAAGTGAAGCCTTATATTCGATGCCTTTTGATTTTCGTTCAATATCTCT
>JAAERC010001062.1 GCA_024230695.1 Candidatus Zixiibacteriota bacterium | reverse complement strand
TCTCGCAGGGCCTCATTTTGAGATGCGAGAAAGGGCTTTAATTTTATTAAGAGCTGTAATTGCGCCCTATCAACAATCTAATGCGGATTTCCTATTTGATCATGTAATAGAAAAAATTGATAATTATTTGACCGACGAGATTGAAACATTTGAATTCTCTGATCTGATATGGGCCATTGCCCAAAGATGTCTGGCCGTAAATGACTACAGTCGTCTATCTATATTGTGCGATATGATTAATAAAGGAAGTAGTTTCGACAATGGTATTAGAAGCTATGACTCAGTTGCGGTCAAAAAGAGTATTGAAGAATTGGATCGACCGGAAGTAATAAATCAACTAGTAAATGAGTTATTTAATGAAGATAAAAATAAGATTCAGTACCTGAAAAATATTCTTGTTACAATTTCGTCTGATAAAGCCGCCTACTCATTGGCCTCGATTATTTCGCATGACTCCCGACAGATAAGAATGAACGTTCTCAAAATATTATCTGAAATGGGAAAACCCGCTCTTAGAGTTTGTGGAGCAATACTAAAAGATGATGCCGGCTTTACTCGTGATTCCAATAGAAGAGAACTTTCGGATGAGAAGTGGTTTATTGTCCGAAACGCAATTTTTGTTCTTGGTTCACTTGGTGACTCAGAAGGATGTTTTGCTCTGAGAAATAGAATTACCGAGGATGATACGCGTGTTCGATTAGCGATTGTGTCGGCCCTTGAGAAAATAGGTGATGAAACAGCCGCCGATTTGCTTTTGATTATGTCCGACGATAACGATCATGAAATTCGAGAAGCGGCGATTATCGCACTTGGATTAACTAAACAATCTGATATTGTACCGGAGCTTATTGATCTTGCCAAAAAGAGAAGTGGTGAGATTTTGATGATTATTTCGGCATTGGGAAAACTTGGTGGAGTTGAGGCAAGGGAGTTCTTTAATACTCTTCTTGAAAATAATAATATAATCTCCCAATTTACATCAAGGAAAGCTTCACGCGATGATATAAAATTGGCTACTATTAATACGTTGGGCCGGATCGGGGATATAGAGTCGTTAGAATCAATTAAAAAATATAAAAAATCCTTATCATCCGCACAAAAAATCTTTCTTAGTGGTTCAAAAATAAACAAAGCTATCGACGTAATTCTCAAAAAATAAATAATTTCCTGCCATTATTTTTCTATTTTCTGTCATGTTGACATATGGTGTGCCGTAATGGCGCATAGTTGATGCCATTGTGGCAGTGCTGGTTTATGTTGTCTCATTGTGGAAATGTTATCTATATACTATCCATAGCGTTACGGAGTTTGGCACGCCAGTTGATTATATTTATAATCAGAAAATGAAAACAATATGTTAAAGCAATAACAGGAGGATAGCAAAATGAGAATGACGAGATGTAACCCAAACAGGATGGTTTCAAGAGACAATCAGGAGTTTGAGAAGTTTTTTAACTCTTTCTTTGGAAACCAGTTTCATCAACCAAAAAAAGATCAGTTTATTCCCCGGATGGAAGTAACTGAGGGAAAAGAAAATCTAAAACTTCAGGCAGAACTCCCGGGATTTGAAAAAGATGCCATTAAGATTGTGGTTGAAGATGGTATTCTGACAATTTCCGGAGAGAAAAAATCTCAGAAAAAGGAAGGTGATCCTGATTTTGTTTGGTCAGAGATTTCTAAAGGTTCTTTTTCAAGATCGTTTACATTACCTGAATATTTAGAAACTGAAAAAACTCAGGCAGATTACAAAAATGGTGTTTTGGTTTTAACTTTTCCGAAAACCGAAAAAGCAATACCAAAAGAAATTGAGGTCAAAATAAATTAAAATTTGGTTAGGGTAGTTGGCATATTCAATAAACGGGCAGGAGATAACTGCCCGTTTGAGTGTCACGGAGGGTAGCCAAAGGAATTTAGAGGTGTATATATGAGTAAAATTATTGGAATAGATTTAGGTACAACTAATTCATGTGTCGCGGTTATTGAAGGATCAGATCCGGAAGTAATCACCAATTCGGAGGGGAGTCGTACGACTCCATCGGTAGTCGCTATAGATAAAAATGGCGAACGTTTAGTTGGTCAAGTTGCCAAACGTCAGGCGGTGACCAATCCACACGATACAGTATTTTCAATCAAACGATTCTTGGGACGTAAGTTTAACGAAGTCTCGCAGGAGATAAAAAATTACCCATACAAAGTAGTTTCGGGCAACAATGGTGGCGTATCGGTGGAGATGAATGGCAAAAATTATGCTCCTCCGGAAATATCAGCGATGATCTTATCAAAAATGAAAAAGACGGCTGAGGATTTTATTGGATCAAAAATTACCGATGCAGTAATCACGGTCCCGGCCTACTTCAATGATAGTCAACGACAGGCTACTAAAGACGCTGGTAAAATCGCCGGACTCAATGTTAAACGGATTATCAATGAACCAACCGCCGCGGCTTTGGCCTATGGCCTCGATAAGAAAAAAACGGGTAAAATAGCGGTTTATGATCTTGGCGGCGGAACCTTCGATGTTTCGATTCTGGAACTCTCGGATGGAGTTTTTGAGGTTCTTTCAACAAATGGTGATACTCATCTTGGCGGTGATGATTTTGATAAACGATTAATTGACTGGCTGGCCGACGAATTTAAAAAATCTGACGGTATTGATTTATCAAAAGATCCGATGGCTTTACAGCGGCTTAAAGAAGCGGCCGAAAAGGCAAAGATTGAGCTGTCGTCAACGATGGAAACTAATATCAATTTACCGTTTGTGACTGCCGACAGTAATGGTCCCAAACATCTTAATATTACATTATCGCGGGCCAAGTTTGAACAATTAGTTGACGATCTCCTGGAACGGACGATCGCACCATGCCGAAACGCGATAAATGATGCCAAAATCGCGTTTGCTGATATTGACGATGTTGTTATGGTTGGTGGCATGACTCGTATGCCTCAGGTAGTTGAGACTGTTAAAAAACTATTTGGCAAAGAACCAAATCGAAATGTCAACCCCGATGAAGTTGTGGCGCTTGGTGCGGCGATTCAGGGAGGCGTTTTGACTGGGGATGTCAAAGACGTTTTACTTCTTGATGTTACTCCACTTTCACTTGGTATCGAAACACTTGGTGGAGTGACAACCAAATTGATCGAACGTAATACTACCGTTCCGACTAAAAAGGCGCAGGTATTTTCGACTGCGGCTGATAGTCAGACGGCGGTTGATATTCATGTTTTGCAGGGCGAACGGGAGATGGCTGTTGATAATAAAACAATCGGGAAATTTATTCTTGATGGAATCCCGCCGGCGATGAGGGGAATGCCACAAATCGAAGTCACCTTTGATATCAATGCTGATGGTATTTTAAATGTTACGGCCAAAGATATGGCGACCGGTAAATCCCAGAATGTAAAAATTGAAGCATCATCGGGATTATCAGAAGTTGATATCGATAAAATGGTCAACGATGCCAAAACTAATGAAGCCGAAGACAAAGAGAAACGAAAGATAATTGATATTAAAAACAACGCTGACTCCTCGGTGTTCCAAGCGGAGAAAAATCTGAAAGAATTTGGTGATAAACTTGATCCCGATGATAAGGCAAAAATCGAAGCCGGCATCGAACGAGTGAAAAGTGCAATAACATCTGAAGATATTTCAGAGATGGAATCATCGATGGAAGCTCTAAACCAGCTCTGGCAAACTGCTTCAACCAAGATGTATCAGCAGGCCCAGACAGCTGGAGCTTCGCCAGGCGAAAACCCCAGTGGACAACCGGGGCCTCCTCCTGGAGGAAATAGCGACAACAGTGGAGATGGTCAAACCGTTGATGCTGAGTATGAAGTAGTAAACGAAGGGAAATAATTAGAGATAATAAAGATAGGGGCGAAAATTGATTCGCCCCTCTTTTATTAACACGGCCACTGGCCGTTCCTGTCATCAAGGTTATATGTTGTAGATAGTTCATCCTAATGGGTAAGCACAATATGTTGACAAATGATTTATTTACTGTTAGTCTGTAAGGGCTAACAGAATATACTTGAAGCTGAAATAGGAATAGATGTCGAAAGATTATTATAATATACTCGGTGTTGC
>JAAERC010001061.1 GCA_024230695.1 Candidatus Zixiibacteriota bacterium | reverse complement strand
TTTCTTTGAACAATCAACATAGTAAATTCGTAATAAGAATTAAGCTGAGAGAATATGAAACGCAATATATTAAACATATCGTTAACAATTACGCTGGCAATATTATTAGTATCAACCGCTTTAGGTCGTTCGCAATACAGCGAAAAGCCGCCCGATCTTTTTAAAATCGGAAGCGATGTACCATACATGACAATCGCTGTTCACAATGCCGGCCTCATGGACCTAACAATCACAAATTACGGTGAAATTGGAACCAGCTATCAAACGATCCCGGACCCTATAACGGGATTGGCGGCTCCCTCCTTAAGTTATCCTCATGGTCTTGGTCTGAATTACTTGTCTCAAGGAGCATTGTGGGTTGGCGCGATTGCAGGACCTGATACTTTGGTTACTGCTGGAAACAGTTTTACATCGCGTGACCTTAATGAGTTTCAGCCTAATCCATATCCTGATGGTGATATATTATTTCGTTCAATAAATGATCCTGAAGCCCCTGAGTATGTTGATGCGGTTTCCAATCAGGATTTTATTGCCACTTATTATGATACTTCAGCAGAATTATCGGGTGCAGACTATTTTACCGGCGAGGTACATAACAAACTTGGGATCAAAATAACCCAAAGAAGCTACTCTTGGGGATACGACTATGCTGAGGACTTTATAATATTTGACTACTCGATTGTTAATGTTGGTCAGAAAAATCTGAAAGATGTTTATATTGGATTATACATGGATAATGATTGTAGCACCGCAAATGGCGGTAATGCCAGTGATGACATTTGCGGTTTTCTAAAATCGGCTCCTTCCCGATATATCGACGGCCTGATCGATACAGTAGATGTGGTTTGGGCGGCAGACAATGATGCCGATCCAAATGCCGGAGGTATCATCCAGGGAGACCGCGCTCCCACTTCTGCTATTGGAACTAAAATACTCCGAACACCATCAGATGAAGCTTCATTCTCATTTAATTGGTGGGCTTCAAATTTTAACTCATATGATTGGGGACCCCGAAGAGAACCCGAAGCCGCGGAACAATTCCGTCCATTTCTTTTTGGTTTAATTGGAACCCCCCTGACTGATAAAGATAAGTATTACATGATGAGTCAAAATGAGTTTGATTATAATCAGGAATATACAAGAAATGATCATTCTC
>JAAERC010001060.1 GCA_024230695.1 Candidatus Zixiibacteriota bacterium | reverse complement strand
AGCCAGACCAGGCGGGAGAGTTGTTATTGCCGATGATAAAATAATTCGATATGCCCAGGATTGCCGAAAAGATTATGGTTTTGCTCTGCGGGCTTTTGAGATTGTTTCCTTAAGTCGCACTAATTATGAGGAAATAGAATTGCATGATTCTCCAATAGTGAAGGCAACCGGTAAAGGATGGAACGCAAATCGAATGCACCATCTTGATCCACATTTATTGCCAGATAATTCATGGCTTGCCAGTACTGATGGATATGTCCGGAAAATACAAATTGGTTTGAAATATTAATTCTATTTCACAATAAAATATGAATACAGATAAAATAAATATCCTGATTGTATGCAAGTGGCCGCTTGGCGGGATTCGCACATATTTGAAATATTATTACAGCTATTTTCCCAAAGAGAAATATTCAATAACTCTTTTGGCAAAACCATCTCATGAGGGCGAATCAGTTATTAGCGACATGAAAAAAATAGGTGTTAAAGTCTTATGGGCAAATTCTTTTTGGAAATTTGATATTTTCTTTTTGCAGATATTTGCTTTGTTGTTTAAAGGTAGATTTGATATTATTCACAGTCAGGGATATCTATCGGCCGCAAATACCGCTTTTGCCAAGTTATTTTTTAAGACATATCATGTTTTGACAATACATGGAATGCTTGAGGAGAAATATTTTAGTGGATTCTTTGGGCCGTATAAAAAGAAATTATTAAAATTGCTTTTGAAAAAAGTTGATACTTTTCATGGTGTAGGTGAGGATATATTAAATCATTTTCTTGCGATTTATCCTGTGTTTAAAACTGACAAGTTTAATCGAATAATTATCAGGAATGGTATTCATCCTCAAAAATTCCTGGAAAAACTTCAAATTGAACCAAATAAATTGAAAGAGAAATGTTCAATTGATCCCGACAGCAATCTGTTTGGTTTTTTTGGACGGTTTATGCCGGTCAAAGGATTCGATTATATAATTAATGCTGTAGAGTTGTTAATTCAAAAAGACAATAATTTAAAAATTCAGGTCATCTGTTTTGGGTCGGGCGATTATAAAGCTGAATATATGGCAGATGTTAGTAATAAAAATTTGAATGAATATTTCAAATTTATGCCATTTCAGTCTGATATTACTTCTATGATAAAGATCTGTGATGCCGTCTTAATGCCTTCTCTTTCAGAAGCTTATCCAATGCAATCATCCGAGATATTATGTTCAGGCGTGCCACTTATAGCGTCTCATTGTATGGGATTAAAAGAAGCTACCAAAGATACCCCCGCAATTCAAATCCCAGTTAAAAATAGCTCGGCTCTCGCGGAGGCAATGCTTAAAGTTATCAATAACCCAGCCATAAAAGATGAATTTTTACAATATCAGCATAAGGCCGCAAAAAGATTTGATGTCGGCCCATTGGCAAGAGAATTAGTTAGATACTTTGATGAAATCTGTCTAAATCTAAGAAAACGATAAAAGATCGTATTTATTTTCGCTGATTACAATATGTAGTATTTAAATTATTTTTGAAAAAAACTGTCTTAAATGAGAAATTGATATATATTAGAAATATAGCGGGAATATAGTATTACTTCAGATTTTTTGAATAAAAGGCGTATAATATTTATTGGTATTGAAAAGAAATACTAATAAATGACGAAACTAAAATATTAGATATAAATCATATTTTATTTAATTGGCGGAGATATGAAATGAAAATAAATAATATTATTGATCGTCGTGAGTTCATTAAGAAACTTGGCAAACATTCATCTAAATTGCTAATTGGGGGCTATGTTCTCGATTCGGTTTTATTTAATCCTCAAGACGCCATGGCTGATATAGTGGCCAATGTTTATGTCGCAAAAAATGGAACACCAATTGAAAATGTTTCCAAAGTCTTTGATATGAAATATGGTGGAATTGAGAATTTTATTGGTAGTGATGATGTTGTCGTAATTAATCCTAATGGGCAGTGGACCAATCAGGGAGGGTCAAACTGTGCCTGTTGTATGGGATTAATTGATATTATTTTAAACCGTCCCGGCGGATTTGATGGTGAGATTATTTTTGCCGAGTGCACTCAATTTCAATCCAATGGCTATTGGAACGCAACCGGCTCAGGGCTTGATAGAAATGGCCCCTATAATTTTAATGATATGATTCTGCATTATCAGGGAAATGGACACTCAAATGTCAATGGCATAAGGATAAGACGAAACTCCGACAATCCAGATGACTGGCCGGTTATTTCTTCGCCCTCAGAAGGTCAGGGATGGATACGGCCGGAGTGGGTCTCTCCGACATCGGACTGTGTCTTTTATCTTCCCTACCCTGTAATCAGATCTCCATATTCAAATAGATTGATAAACCTGAAACATGGTGTTTATGATAATAATGTTTTAACCCCAACAAATCTGAAATTTATCAAAATGCCAAATCTCAATAACCATGGTTTTAATGGTGATCAAGATTATGCCGGAGTGACAAGTGCTGTAAAATCATTTTTAGGTATCGCTGAGCTTGAAGGCGATTATCATGGTCCATTTTCAGATGGTCATAAAAACATGCATACCTATGGCGATTTTTGTCATGGGAACTCATCTGAGGAGAGGGCCTTTGCAGCCGGAGAAGCGGCGGGCGGCTGGATGAATATATGTCGTAAGCCTGATGTTTTCTTAACAACCGCCGAATGGGTTGGGTGGGAAGGCAGATTTGGGCCCGGTGCCGCCAATGTTAAGACAGTAGGTTTGGCGGACGATCCATCGACTTTGGATTATTATATGTCTAAATATGTTATGTGGCCGACTCATCCCGAGCAACAATATTTTAACCCTGATTATAACGTTGGAACTAATAAAACAAGGTTAACAATCAATGGTTGTATCTCTCAGGGATTTGGTACTGCCAATGAAAGTGAGATTGCCGCCTTTGTTTATGATTTTAATTCACCAACCGTTTCTCGCCAACAAATAGATCAGATGATAAAGCTTTTTAAAGAAGATCAGGCGTCCCAACAGGATGTTTTAGATCTTATTGACCTCTATAATAGCGGAGGGAAATAAAAAGTGTCATATTTTTAAGTTATAATCATTTTAATCCGATAAATTATATATCTTTTATATTATTGATATTTATAAAAAGGTTTGTAAATGGATTTGAGATATAGATTATATTATTTTCTTAATAAGTTATCATCCATTCTTCCCGCTTGGCTTTTTAAGTTTAACAAGGGAACCGTTTATTCAACCGATGATCCGCATTTAAGAATAAGAAAAAATACCAAATATCTATTTGATAGAGTTCAAGACAAAGATATTGAAGAGCTGTCTGAATTTTCCGGATTTTCTATCAAACAGTTAAGAGAAAGATTCCAGGCAGGTAATATAGGTATTATCTCACGTCTGGCTACTACTCAAAAAATAAAAACAATTCAGTGGGCCCATATGGGTGAGGTGTTTATCCGGGGATTTAATTTAAAGTTGGATATTCCCGCTAATGCCGCCTATTTTTTCTGGACCTATTCATCGCCGGATGTGCGAATAACTGGCATTATTAATACTTCTTTTAAAATAATGATTAGTGCCTTGGACGAGGAAAATATTAAGGAATATTACGCCCTGGTGGAGTTCTGGAATAAGGGGGCACATATGTTTCATCATAGACTTAAATTCAAAGAAGTAATGTCAGTTTTATATATAAAAATACTTTTCCTTAATATTACATTTAAAAAGCATCTTGAATCGAAGAAAATAGGTTGTGATATAAATATATTCAGAATGAAAAATGTTGATATAATTTAATTGATAAATTCATTTATTGAAATGAAACGATGAATTAAAATGACTAATTTGTTGGCAAAAACTCAATACTATTTTACCCGGATATTGAAATATTTTCTTAAGGGGGAATTTTCCCTGGTTTTGTATGTTTTTGCCCAAAAGCTTCCCAATTGGTTATTTTGCTTTAACAAGGCCACGATTTTATGTACCAAAAATTTTATTTTTCCCGAAAAATTTAATCCCGATGTAAAAGTAACTATTGCCAGTTATTCAGATATTGATGAGATTAATCGGATTAGTGGTGTCCAAAGTATTCATATTAAGGAAATGATGGATTCTGGCGCTAAATGTTTTATGGCATCGATAAAGGATGAACCGCCATCAAGTGTTACTTGGTCGGCCAATAGGAAAACATATGTTAGGGGACTGGCTTTTTTACACGATATTGGAACCAATGGATATTACAGTTTTGGCTCGATTACTTTGCCCAACGCAAGAGGGAAGGGCATTTATCTAAAGGCCAAATGCGAAAAAATAAAATATGAAATGAGCAAGGGTGCCGAAAAATTTTATGGGACAATTGAATTTACAAATACTTATAGCTATTCACTTCAGGAGAAACTCGGTTATCAGCCTACTATTAAGTTAACATATGTAAAAATGCTATTTATGAAAATCTGTATTGTGAAAGATATTTCCACTGGTAAGTTTTCGATTAGAATAATTGTAAGAGAACCAAAAGGAAATATCATAATTATTTAACCTCTCCATAATTATTTGATTGCCAGAAATATAGTGATAATAAGGGTGCCACTCCAATCTATGTCTATGTTTTAATTAAGTGTGATATTAACTGAACTGGTAGAATAATTAGGGATATTTATTGATTACAAATAAAGTCAAGCTGTATAAGCTATAGATAAATGAAAATAGTATAGACTATAAACTTTGATAATATTAAATTGAAAAGAAGTGAATCAATGGCTTAATATTTGTGGAATGTTGATTTTGCGCTTTATTTAGGAGTAAACAAAATATGCATATTGATCATATCGGAATTGTAGTCAAGGACATTGCCAAAGGGATCGATCATTGGATAAAGGTTTTCGGCTATACACAGATGACTGAAATTGTTGTTAATTCCCGCCAGAAGGTTAAGGTAGTTTTTATGAATAAAGAGAACTCTATAACTATTAAGCTGACTGAGCCAATTGATGAAACTTCAACTATCTATGCATTTGCCAAGAGAGGCGGCGGGCTTCATCATTTGTGTTTTAAGTGTGATGATATCAATAACCAACTGGAGAGTTTTTCCAATAAAGGGCTTCGTGTTTTATCTCCACCGCAACCGGGGGAGGCCTTTGAAAATGAGAATATCGCATTTGTATTTGCTCGCCAGGGGTTAAATATTGAACTAATTGATACTGATAAAAAGGCCGCAGTAATTGAATGAAGTAATATATCTATTTTAATATTTTGAGTGTATTGAGAATAATTTGAATAGTGTAATTAATCCAAAAAAACAACTCCCCAAGAATATATTTTCTAATTGGGTCGGTTCTGGTGTTGCGGCAGCAATAGGCTTTTTTATGAGTCCTTTTCTGGTTCATACTCTTGGTAAAGATTCATATGGTATCTGGGTGTTAGTATCATCAGTTGTAGCATATAGCAACTTTTTTGATGCTGGGATGAAACAAAGTCTCGCTAAATACCTTCCGAAATATTACGCAAATGGTGATTATGATAATCTTAATAAAGTTATTAATTCCAGTTTGTTTATCTATGTTATAGTGGGTACAATTACCGTTATATTTACTTTTGTTTTGTCTTTTTATTTTACCGATTTATTTGAGGTGCCTGCTTCATTATTTGAATCGGTTAAAATGACTGTTATCTTTGTTGGATTAAGTCAGGCATGTATATTTATATTTATGCCGATTTCCGCACTCGGACCGTTTCATCGATATGACATTGTTAATGGATTTGGAATTATTAGATCTATATTGGTTGCCTTTCTCTTTTATATTTTACTTACAAATGGGTATGGCATTCAATCGATGGCATTAGTTACTCTTACAATTGGAGTTATTACATTATCAGGTAAAAGAATTGTACAGCAAAAGTTAATTCCTCAAATAAAACTAAATCTAAAGTATATTGACCGTTCTCAAATTCGGGCTCTTATGAATTATGGAAGTATTAGTTTTTTTATAGTTATATCATGGCTAATTATTTTTAATACTGCTAATACAATTATTGGGATATTTATTTCTTCCAGTGCCGTCGCAATATATTCAATTGCCGGTCTTGTTATTAATTACCTGAGAGTCATTATTTCTTCGATTGGGGTGCCGCTTGTTCCAACCATAAGTCATTTGGAATCAAATGCCGATTATGACGAAATCAGAGGATTGTATGGAAAATTAAGCAATTACTTGTTTTATCTGACATCCTGTATGTGTGTGGGAATTCTGTTTTTTATTGATGATTTCATAAACTTATGGATGGGGCCGGGCTTTGAGCAAACCATAGAGATAGTATATATTCTTATTATCCCGGCATCTATTTATTTACCTCAGGTAATGGCCAATTCCATTTTATTGGGGCTGAATAGGCATAAACTCCTATTAAAGATTCTCTTTGCCGAAGCGATAAGTAATATTGCCTTAAGTTTGATTTTGATTCAAAAATGGGGAATTTATGGTGTCGCTTTTGGGACAGTAATCCCACAATTAATAATTTATATATGCTTTTATCCAGTCCTGTTTAATAAAGTAATAAAGGCCAAAGTAAAAACATTTTATATATCAAATGTTAGAGTCATTCTGATTGGTTGTTTTGCCACTATTCCTGTAGCTTTTATTGCTAAGAATTTTATTCAGATAGATGGATGGCTTGGGTTGATTTGCAAAGTAGCAATTGTCTGTGTTTTAATAGTTGGATTTTTTCTATATAAGATTGCCGATGATGATGATCGGGGGAGACTACTATCAATATTAACTTCTGATCGTAAGAAAAAGTAATAGCCAATAAGATTTTTGGCATTTATAGGATTAGAAATAAAATGCGGATTTGGGTAAATTTACAATAATATGAATAATCAATATATTACTTCAAAAGGAATCTTATATTTTATTATTTGTATTTTAACGGTAGGACTGTCTCTAGGATTGTTTCTTCCATTTCCCTTTAATTACATGCCATTTCTATTTATTATTGCCATAGTAAGTGTAATATTACTTGTCAAGTTTCCGTTTTGGGGTTTGATCATGTATTCAGTATTTTTCCTGATCAGACCCCAGGAAATTTTGGGTGTTTTAGCAAATATGCCAATTCCCTTGGAAAGAATCACCGCGATATTTGTCTTGATAGTAATATTTTTTAAATATAAACTTCAACGAAGTACAAAATTATCATTAAATAATATTAGTTATAGCATGATGGCATATGTTTTTGTTGCTCTATTAACCGTAACCACTGCTATCTGGATAGAACACGCTTTCGAAATATGGATGAAACTATGCATACTATTAATTGTATTTTTTATGATTACGAGTCTTATAGATTCAAGAAAGTATTTGGATTATTATATTGGATTTATTGTTTTTACCTCAACTTTTCATGCCAGTGGATCAATATTTAATTATTACAACGGTATTTATCAATATAGAATGGGCATCAAAAGAGCAATAGGCATGGATGTCTCTTATGGTGGACCTAATGCTTTGGCCGCGACAATGGTTTACACGTTGCCATTTATATATTATTTTTACAAGCAATCAACATCTATGGTTGTAAGGCTCTTTCTGTTGGCATGTACCTGTACATTGCTTTGGTGCATAATTTTGACTGGCTCTCGAACCGGAATGATCGGGGCTATCTTTTTTGCCTTATTATTGGTATGGGAGAGTAAGAATAAGATAATCAATTTGATATTTGTAATTATTCTAAGTATGTCTTTCTGGGTGTTAATGCCCTCCGAATATCAGGAACGACTATTAAGTTCAACTGATATTGAATCGGGATCAAGCAGTGCCGAATCAGCTTCAGGTCGAATTTCCGGTTTAATAAGCGGATATAAATTACTGAGTAATCGACCATTATTGGGATATGGCATCGGCTGTTTTGCGATTGCTCATGATCAGGTTCTTGATAGGGGATGGTTCCAATCGCATAGTCTGCCGGGACAAATAATGGGTGAACTGGGTCTTTTAGGTATTTTGGCATTTATTGTGTGGATGTACTATTTATTTAAGAACCTAAAAATATTAGGAAACAATGAATCTCCAGATAAAAAACTGAGGATTCAAACAAAATATTTGGCTATTTCTCTTCGGATGCAGTTGTTATGTCTCTTTATGCTGGGACTGGCAGGTCATAATCTTTACCGATATAATTGGTTTATTATTTCTGCAATAATTGTTATTTTGTTAAAATTACTAAGAAATGCGAAGCAAACATAATGCTTTTTAATTATGATACCGACTTATAATAAATAGGTATTTAACTGGTAAGAAAATAAAATGGATGTTTTTGAAAAAATATCAAGAAATCTGATAATTCCCATATATAATAGAAAATATGGAATTCGTTATTATGATATTCTAAAACAATTACAGAAGAGTCAATTTCTCCCCATTGAAACAATCCGGGAAAATCAATGGACCAAAATAAAAAGTATATTGGAGCATTCATATTCAAATAACACTTTTTATCAAAATCATTTTAAAAAGGCGAATGTTCATCCGCGGGATATCAAAAATTGGGATGATTATTCGAAGATCCCATTTCTTACAAAAGATGATATTCGCGCCAACTCTGATGATATAATTTCAAAAGATTTTTGTAAAGAAGATATGATGTACAAACGGACTGGTGGTTCCACCGGAGTTCCGATCCGCTTATATGTTGATCAATACGCAATGAATTTTAAAAGAGCCGCGACTCATCGCCATAACGAGTGGGCAAATTATTTGCCTGGAATGAAACGGGCCGCATTATGGGGTGATACTGACAAAGAATATGGCTTTAGAGAAAAGTTGTATATAAATCTATATGAGCGTACAATCTATCTTGATACCTTAAAGATGGACGAAATCTATCTGCGAGAATTTGTAGATAAAATGCTTAAATTTAAACCAAAAATACTTTTTGGTCATGGCCACTCGCTCTACTTTTTCGCAAAATATCTAAAAGATAGTGGATGCAGAAAAATCAATCTGGATGGAATCATATCTACCGCGGAGACATTATCACCGGAAGAGCGGTTGGTTATGGAAGAACTGTTTGGAAATATTATCTATGATCGCTATGGGTGTGAGGAACTATCGATAATAGCCTCAGAATGTGACGAACATGACGGGTTGCATATTAACGCGGAGGGCCTGTTTGTTGAAGTAATTGGGGGAGACAGCACGACCCCGGGCGAATTGGTTATAACTGATTTAGTAAATAAGGGAATGCCATTTATTCGCTATAAGGTAGGAGATATGGCGACAGTTCTCGATAAACCATGCGCATGTGGCCGGGGACTTCCTCGATTAGGAAAAGTGTTTGGGCGGGTGACTGATATACTGTATACGCCGGAAGGAAAAAAAATATCAGGCGTTTCAATATTGGATACTTTTATTATTCATATAAAGGGATTTAAACAGATGCAGATCATTCAAAATGAATTAAATTGCATTGAGTTTAAAATAATTAAGGACATTACTTACAATGAAGAATCTCTCAGAATACTTAGTGAGACTGTCCCTAAGATATTTGGTAAAAATATGAATTTAAAAATCGAGTTTGTCGATAAAATTTCGAGAACGCCTCGGGGAAAATATCAGTTTACAATTTGTAATTTAAAGATGGATAAAACTTAGGAAATGAAGATTTTAATTATAGATGAAGAGTTTCCATATCCATTAAATTCGGGCAAACGGATCCGTACATTTAATCTGGTAAAAGGTCTGGAAAAATTCAACCAAATCTCTTATATGGCCTATGGTACAGAAAAAAGCGATTCATACGAGTTTTTGAAATCTAATAATATAAATCCTATTGCTGTTGGGACATTAAACAGAAAACAATCGGGATTAAGATTTTACTTGAGATTACTAGGTAACTTATTTTCGCCATATCCATATATAGTTACTAGTCATTATTCAAATCGTTTTCAATACAGACTGATTGCGCTTTTGAAAAACAATAAATATGATGTCATTATCTGTGAATGGTCACCATATGCGATTTTTATAAAAAAGCTGAATCAATTTAAGTCAATTATAGTCGCGCATAATATTGAAGCCTCCATCTGGCGCCGCTATCAGGAGAACGAAACTAATATTTTTAAGAAAATCTATATTTCTATTCAGCGAAAAAAAATTGAAGAGTTTGAACGATCCTGTTTTAATTGGGCAAATGGGGCAACAGCGGTTAGTGCCACAGAGGCAGACGAGATAGCTTCTTATGGAGCTTCATATATTCCAGCTGTTATAGACAATGGAGTTGACACAGAATATTTCTCTTCAGGCGAATCCGAAATTAACGCCAATCATTTAGTTATGACCGGAGCAATGGACTGGCGTCCCAATCAGGATGCCGCGATCTATTTTACCGAGGAGATATTGCCGATTATAAAAAAAACAAAACCGGATTGTACTGTTTCGTTTGTGGGAAGAAATCCATCCAAACATGTTTTGGATTTGGCCCAAAATGAGTCTGTTGCCGTATCTGGAACTGTAGACGACGTGCGCCCGTATATTTCTAATGCCAATGTTTTTATTGTTCCATTAAGAATAGGTGGTGGTTCTCGTTTGAAAATATTAGAAGCCTTTTCAATGAATAAGGCGGTCGTTTCCACCTCAGTTGGTGCTGAAGGATTAAATGTCACTAACGGAGAAAATATATTGTTGGCCGACAGTCCCCGACAATTTGCTCAGGCGATAATTGATTGTATCGATAACAACGAGCTCAATACAAAATTGTCAAATAATGGGAAAAAACTGGTCGAGTCGAAATATAGGTGGGATATCCTGAGTAATAAGTTTAATAACTATATATTAAAGATAGTTGACGATAAATGAAAATTCTCCATTTGAGAACATCTAATTTTTATGGCGGCCCGGAACGTCAGTTACATTTTCACGCCAAAGAAGCAACTGATTCAGGGTGCGAGATAATTATTGGCTCATTTTTGGAGGATGGACAGAGTCCTGAGTTTATCAATGTTATTTCCGATGATAATATTTTGACTCAAACTTTTAATGTCTCCGGCGGGTATGATTTGAAAGCTATCAAACTTGTAAGGGAATTTCTAATTGATAAAAATATTTCAATACTATGCACTCATGATTATCGCTCTCATTTAATAGGAATGATGGCGCGCAGAAAAACGCTGGCAAAGTGGATTGCTTTTTCTCGTGGGTGGACATCGGAAGATATCAAAATCAAATTTTATCATATGCTTGACAAGATTTTTATTCGTTATGCAAATCATGTTGTAGCCGTCTCCGAATCACAAAAACTAAGGCTTACAAAGTTGCTTGTCTCAAAAAATAAAATAACTACAGTTCATAATGCCATTGATCCGAAAGCATTCGCACATGTTGAAGCCGTTGATTTAAGGGATAAATTTGATCTTCCGCAAAATTCTATTATAGGCATTTCCGGAGGACGATTTTCAGCAGAAAAGGGT
>JAAERC010001059.1 GCA_024230695.1 Candidatus Zixiibacteriota bacterium | reverse complement strand
TTGTAATTTGTTGAATGTTTCCCAGTAGTTGCGAATATCGCCCCGTGATGTATATTATGATTTTGGGAAGTTCGATAGGTTCGGGGGGCAACCCCGGCCCCCGATCTGATCGCCCGATCAGATCGGCCCCCCATACACCGGCGATCCACCCAAGATCACGATACGTCGTCACCCAATACACGATCCAATCGCCTAAGTGTGCGCAATCATTGAAGAAATCCACAATCTAAAAATAATGATCTATTTTTCTTGACAATATATAACTAAGGTCAACAGATAATCAGATTATGTACCATCATTCGATACCAAATCAGATCGGACAATCCGCCAATCAGATCGGACAATCCGCAATCTGATTGGCACTGGCAGATAATCAGATCAATGGGCCACAAATTGTGCAATACTTCCGAAGACTTGCACAGTTTTTGATCTATTTGGATTAGATCACAGATTGTGCAAGCTCAAACGAAGATCGTACAGAACACTTCGAGTGATATAAAAATTATATTCGGTTTACCCTGTAGAATATTGTTCTGATTTAATATCATAATGATCTGATTATACCGAACAATCTAAAATCAGATCGGAGATTTTAGGTCAGAATCACCTGTTTTGCATTGTTCGTGTCACGATTGACGCAAAATTGGTCAATTTGTAACTGACCGAAATCATTAAGCTAATCCATTTCAAGGTTAGACTTTTACCATAGGCGAGACAAAATCAAAACCAATCGAAAAGCATTCAAGCGAATATCATGCAGATTCTAGGGGATTCCTGCTTATCTGCCTGTTAGGCAGATAAGCAGGATAGATCGTGCATAATCGTCTGATTATCGGCGGATTATCGCCATTATTGGCTGATTATTCATGCTGATTCTGGACAATGTATCACGATCCGTATTAGATTACATCAATTGCCTATGCATCGTGTTTCGGTAAGATTTTGATCGGGCCGTAAGTATCGGCAATCATTACACAATCTCCGATCTGATTTTGTGTCGGATCGTGAAGAGATCGGGGGCTGCAACCCCCCTAAAAAGCCCCAAAATCAGCCAAAAACAGCCAAAAAAACAACAATAATTCATCAAAACTAGACTAATAATCGCAAGCTGAAAAAAATACCCCTGAGAGGCACACAGACACCTATAGGAGCCTACCAAACAGAAAAGAGATACGGAGCTATACAATACTGTATACTATGATGTATAGCTATTGTACTAGGGTTCTTATGTACTACTGATAATATTACTGATAATCTATTACATTCTAAATATTCGGCTCTGATTCTTTGTTTTTCCTTGACTTCATTTATTTCCTTTTGATTCCTTGTTTTTTCTTGACTTTTTTTATTTGCAATATGGCAAATTATTATCTTGAGTATATGCATTAGATATGCAATAATTTAGGTCCACTTAGGGAACAGTAAAAAAAGGGATTGAGAAAATGAAAAAATACATGTACACAGATTTACCGGACCACGGACATTTTTGTTTTACAAGTTCTACAGACAAATTCTGTAGGATGAGTAAAAAGCGATTGGCCGGAATGGTAGCAGAAGTGTATGAGGGTTCGGAAGAAAAGCATCTTACTACGATTGAGTATTGGATGACCTTTCCTAAAATCGCTCTTATAGCGATTATTGGCGACACTTATCTAGATGGTAAATAAATGATTATTATCTTGATTATATAGTCAAGGTATGCAATAATGGTAGTCCAGTTAGAGATTGATTGAAAGGAGGTGATTTTTACAGGCCGATTTTTGTTGGCTACAACTGAACCTATAAGCTTTTTTTGTAGGTTCAGTTGTACTCAATAAAGGGAACAACAAAACAAAGGGAGAAATCAAATGGAATTCGATATCATCGGAGCATACAAAGGACAGACAGAAATACTGGACACTGTAACCG
>JAAERC010001058.1 GCA_024230695.1 Candidatus Zixiibacteriota bacterium | reverse complement strand
GATCAAAGTTCGGTTTGATCCCAATATGGTGATTGATTCCAAAACCGCATCAGAGGGGATCCCGCTTCTTATCAATTTGGCTGAACCGATTGAAATCGGCGGAGTGACTATTGTCGAAAAAGGTGCCGCTGGCACCGCTACGGTTGTTGAGGTCAAAAAAGCCACAACCGGTGGTAAGGGTGGATCCATCAAAATCGAGTTTGTTGACCTGGAACCAAAAGGCGATTTCAGTCTGCCTGATGGTGAAAAGATAAAGATCGCCGGCACAGCCGAAAGCAAAGGCAAAAACAAGACCTTGCTTTCATGGCTATTAATTGGCGGACTATTCATTAAGGGCAAAGATGGTGTTATTTCGGCCGACCAGTATTATGACGCAACAATCACCGAAAATATAATCCTCGAAAGCGAATAGGTAGAAACATAATAGCGGGCCACGTTCTATTATATAATTGCGTCAATTAGGTTTGTATCTATAAATATGATTATATACTTTTAAATCTGTCACTCTCGTTATTCTCTCCTGTCAAAGAACTGAATGAAGTTATTAAATATATTGGAGTGAAAAATGAAAATACTTATCTTGTTGGCAGTAATAATTTTAATACTCGGGTGTTCTGATATGTGTGATAAAGCTGACAAAAATGTATTGATAGAAGCTGACCGAGCGTTCTCGAAGATGTCAGAAGAAAAAGGGATGTATGAATCATTCGATTATTTTATGGATGATAGCGCCGTTATGTATCGTGATGGTCAACATCCGCTTGAAGGGCGTGAGAAAATCCGCGAAAATCTTTCCAAAAACCCGGATGCCACATTGACCTGGGAACCGACTAAGGCCGAAATAGCCGAATCGGGTGACCTTGGATATACGCTTGGAAAATGGACCTATACAACCAAGGATTCCTCAGGTTTAGAAAGCACAAGTTTTGGCTACTATGTTTCTATTTGGAAAAAACAGTCCAATGGTAGCTGGAAATGGGTTTTTGACAGCGGTGTCTCAGCGCCCGCCGAGGAATAAAAAATCAATTCTCTCTGTAAGAAACGTAAGCAAATATTTCCATACATGTAGCCAATGGGGTTATGCTTTTCTAAGCAACATCCTAATATTATCTTATGTGAATTTTCTGAACAGTGAACAAAATAGGCACAGCTTTTCTTTCCATTAAATAAATTGCCAATAAAATCACCAACGTTTTAAGCAGTTGCTATCTAAGCAGATTCGTTTTTTTTTTTTTTTTGGCCCCGGATTTGTTATTAAGCTCCTTCGTTGTGTAGAAAAACATAAAAAAGGGAGTATGTAACGATGCGTTTCATGATGTATCAAAAAATCAAAAATGTCCTACCGAGCTTTT
>JAAERC010001057.1 GCA_024230695.1 Candidatus Zixiibacteriota bacterium | reverse complement strand
CCAAATCGGTTATCTGTCCCAGATGAAGATGATACCATCGTTCAAGTTTTTCCACTGGTTGACCATCGGCCCAATCAGACAAAAGAAAGACCGCTTTTAACACCGCCACTGACCTGAAATCGAGTGGTTCTTTTCCAATCTCGGTTGGGAATAAAGGTGTTATATCGGTTATGTAATCAATAAATTTCTGATGGTACAACTTCTCATAGACACGCCCGCGATGTTCAAACGATGTTAACCCGGCTCGACCCGTATCAAAATCGTCACCGCCCAAAACTAGCAACAGCCACCCGATCAATGTTTCGGGTGTCCGTTCTTTTAATTGTTTCAAATAATAACCACAGGTTTCAACCGAGATACCGCTCCCGGCAACAGCCAATCCCACCGGAGTTGCTAACATATCTTCTCTTATCAAACCAAGCGAGACTAATTCACAAACTGCATCTTCCAGATTAATTCTATCAAATATATTTGACTGCCTTGAATAAAGCGTCCCCTGTATTACCGTCTTGAGATTATTTTTATCAGTAACCAATCCGGACGCTATCAGATCAAGAATAATATCTTTGATATTGTAGCCACCAAGCGATGATTTAACTTTCTCCCGCAGACTGTTATCAATATATCCTGACCACAGGACTTCATATTCAAAATCAGATTCCGCCAGAACCATAGCCCGCCCCGGTTGACCACTCTTGCCAAATCCAAACCGTCCGGCTCGTCCCGAAATATTCTGAAATTCGGCGGTTGTGATCGGCGTTAACTGCGGCTTACCGCCAAACTCCCCTGAACAGTACTTCATCGTTTCCAAAAAAACCGTTTCAGCTGGAAGATTGACTCCCATCGCCAAAGTCGTTGTCGAAAATATTACTTTGATCTCACCATTTCGATACCCATTTTCAATTGCCTGCCGTTGCTGAGGTGTCAGATCGGCATTATGAAAAGCGACCCCATGTGTCACCACCTGTTTAAGCGAACGAACCAGATAACTATTTTCCTCATCGTCGAGAGCCGTCAATGTACTCTTGGCCTCTTTCCAGCCGGATGCGGTCGCGAGTTTAAAAGCCGCCTGCACTGTGTCCCGCCGCGATTTCAGAAAAATAAGTTTGCGACTGTCATCTTTTTTTAGATACTCGATCAATGATTCGGTCAGACCATCACCAGTATCAACAAGTGGAAACTTTTCTTGTCCCTCAAGACCACTGTTGAAAGATTTGAAATGAAAACAGCCGTCGGTCACTATTCCCTGAAGCAGGTCAACCGGACGCACCGTCTCACGAACCAATTTACAATTCATCCAGTCGGCCAGTTCCAGCTCATCCTGCAAAACCGCCGAAAGAGCAACAATCCGTGATCCATATCCCGAATGAATCATCTTGATCAGGCCCATCTCAAGCGAACTGCCGCGCCGACTATCGCCGATCATTTGTAGTTCATCAACGATCACCAGACCGATCTGTTTGAGAATATCTATATTGACAGTTAACAGACGATTAAATTTCTCATATATGACTAATGCAAAATCAAAATTACCAAACTCAAAATCGAGATCGTTTTCGGGATGATCGCCGGTCACGATAATCGTCTTGATACCGGCCTCACGATAACACTCTTTAAAATGCAGATATTTTTCCTCGGCAATTGATTTTAATGGAAGAAGCATCACGGCCTTGCGGCGTTTGAGAAGTGATCCGATCGCCGCCATCTCGCCACAAAACGATTTCCCCGATGAGGTCGGCGCCGAAATCAAAAGATTGGGCGGCTGTTGATCCTCACTATCGGCCAGCAGACCCTCGCGGATCGACATCTCCTGTAGCGGTAAAAGATAATCCCCTTGTCTTTTTGTCCATGCTTCAATAATGATATCTGGTATCCCATACTTTTTTAAATTTTTCAGTCTCACAAATCCTCCACGGGTGTCCGGCCCCACCACTTTTTAAAATTCTATATCAACCACACCCTCCATAACCACACAACGGACACGAAAAACAACTTCCCAAACGAATCAATTTTATCTGACAATCGGGACAGCTGTTGCTCTTTTGTGATATTGACATATCTGATTTTTTAGATATTTGATTACTACTGACAGCTGTCTTTTTTATTTCGCTATCTAAAAATATAAATCGATTATCCATATCTTCTATCCTTCTTCCTTAGATCAATTCTATTATTTGTGACCAACAGATGTCCATATCCGCCAGTATGAATTATATTATCGGCACAAACACAAAATACTGCACATTTGTGCAGTTGTCAAGCGTTTTTTATTGAAAATTTATAATTTGGTGGGTGGTCACAATATGTAGCCGATTTATTTTCCCTAACCCCAAGATAATGAAATAGATTGACATTAAATATTATCTACATATATTAAAGTATAATATTTGTAAATTCTTGTCATTAGCTTTCATCAGTGAATAAAGGCAATTATCTGGCCTTATTTCAAGGCTAATTGTTTTCTTTATTTTCATTGAATCAGTTGATGTGAAAATTAATGTTTTTTGCAAAGTCAAATGTAATAATTACATTATAGGAGGAGCTATGCTGAAAAGGATTGTTATTCTTATTTGTGGTTTGTTGATCCTAACTTCAACAACCATCTATTCACAATGTGAACCGGCCTCTGGCAAACAGAGTTGTGCGAGTATCACATGTCCAAACCCGATCAATAATTGTGTACCTGTCGGTGCAAACTTTGATTTTGTGACTGGAGATTATTTCGTACTCGAATGCAATTGTCTGACCCCAGATGAATGTTATGTCGAATTACCAACCGGGGGGCTCCCAGGTTGTGTTATCCCCGACAACGGCTCCGGCACCGCCAACTTGCCACCATTGGGATGTCAATATGAAAGCCTTGACGACGTATGGATGATTATAGATGGCCTGCCGCCCGGCACGACCATCGAGATGGTTGGAATTCTTTATGATTTCAACAGCATTGTTTCAGGTCCCGGCGGTTCATTAGGCGGAGAATTTGAGCAATTCGATGCCCTTCTCGATTTAACAGTAAGCGGCACCGGAGATCTGACCGGATTCAATCGACATTTATCTATACCGCTATCATGCGAAACTCATTCGGGGCCACGAAACCCTGGCGATGCAACTCAGATTTTTCCAGCTGTAATGTATCAATTGCAGGGACAACTATTTGGCGACCCTGATTTCTGCACATTTAATATGATGGGTGGAACAAACTATGGCTTACCAAGTCCCGGCGAGACAAAATTAAGAGAATTACCAAGCGGCCATTTTGCCGTTGAAAGTTTCTTTGATGTGACTTATCAAATCGAATTTGAGGGTTGCCCGGGAAGTATCCTTGAGGGACTTTCGGGAGTAACTACTGCCACTATCAGAATACAAACCGGTGAAATACCGGCCTGTGT
>JAAERC010001056.1 GCA_024230695.1 Candidatus Zixiibacteriota bacterium | reverse complement strand
TTGTTCCAGGCTTTTTTATAATGCGTAACAATGTCATCACAAAATACTTGTGGTTTAACTCCGGCGGCCTCGGCGGCTTCAGCTATCTTATTACCATGTTCATCAGTACCGGTCAGGAAAAAAGCGTCCCGGCCATTGAGACGATGATATCGTGCCAAAAGATCAGCAGAGATCGTTGTATATGAATGCCCGATATGCGGTCGGTCGTTTACATAATATATTGGTGTAGTAATATAGAATGGCTTAATCAAAACTTCTTTCCCCCATTCTGATTATCTCTACTATCCCTATTATTCTTTTTATCATGATTATTTCTGCTATCGGATCGGTTCGAATTGCTTTTATTTGCATTAATAATATCTTTCCCAAGCACCTTTAATTCTTCGCCCTGGACATTTCTGATAATCATATAGTCATCTAATATCGAGATTTTATCAACTATACCATCAAAGCCATCTTTAGAAAATCTTTGACCTATTTCGGGATATTTTTTGCGAACAGTTGTATAATAATCAAGTTCATATTTAAGACAACAGAGTAATCGACCGCAGTTTCCAGATATTTTTGATGGATTCAACGAAAGTCCCTGCTCTCTGGCATCCTGGGTAGAAATCGGTTCAAAGTTTGTCAAAAAAGCGGCACAGCATTGCTGAAGTCCGCAAACGCCAAAACCTCCGATCCGTTTTGCCTCATCACGAACACCGATCTGCCGAAGTTCGATCCTGGTCTTATATTCCGACGCCAAATCACGAACCAGCGCTCTGAAGTCAACACGATGTTCCGCGGTAAAAAAGAAAGTTATCTTATTCCGATCAAACTGATATTCAATATCGATCAGTTTCATTTCCAGCTGATGTTTGGTTATTAATTCCAATGCACGTTTCCAGGCAGACTCTTCATCAATGCGGTTTTCATCCCGTTTCCTTAAATCTTCATCGTTGGCCGGGCGCAGAATCGACCCCGGACGCGTTTTGGATGGTATAGAAACACCGCTCGAGGCTTTCTGAAGCAAAAGTCCAACATCTTCGCCCCGCTCCACCTGAACAATAACGGAATCATATAATTTAAGGGAATGATGAAATTTATTGAAAAAATATTCCTTACGATTCCCTTTAAAACCTACTAAATATAAATCAGGCATAATTCTCCTTTAATCCATTAAAATCATACAAAGACTACGCTATGTCAAGAAGATTGATTGAGATACTTTCTCAGATTAAAAATCAATGCCGTTATTGCCGGTCGAATATGAACATTTCGCCTAAAACTACTATTAAAATCGCCAAAATTATTTACAAATTTGGAAAAATCACTGGATTTGATAAATTGTGAAGATAAAGTTTCAAGTTCTGTCACCAAATCCAAATTTATTATATTATTGGCATTTTTTCCAAATTTTATCTGAATAATATCGGCCAGAAATGATTGCCAGCACAGTAACACCTGTTCGGTCTCACCACGATTACGTGGATTAATCAAATCATTTATTGTTGCAACTGCCGATGGTGTATCTTTCTGGACTAAGGCCTTAAACATCAGAAACGCGACTTGCCTGACAGGTGATTCATCATCTTCTCCAATAAGATTAATCGCTCGACCAATTGATCCTTCAGAAAGTCGCGCCATAAGTGTGGCCTGTTTTTCCGATAGACTATATCTGTTTATAAGATATTCTGTGATTTTATTAGACACAATCGGCTTAAAAGAAATTTTCTGCGAACGTGATTGAATCGTCGAAAGAAGATTATCAGGATCTTTGGCAGTCAGAATAATAATTGTATTTGGCGGCGGTTCTTCTATTAGTTTCAATAATGAATCAGCCGATGATGCCAGCATTTTTTCCATCTGGTAGAAAAAGATAACCCGGGTTAATTCTGGCGGCGGTTTTATCGAGGCTTTTCTTTTCATTGCCCGGGCAATTTTAATTGGAATTGTAGTTTGGCGTTTGGACGTTATTATACTATATGGTTCCCTTTTTTTCTGCCCTATATATTCATTTATCAAATCAATCGCTTCTGATTCAGATTTATGCGGCGGTAATGCCAAAGCGGGATAAAATTCGCCAAATGTAAGATTTAATATTTGCCGACAATTAATACACTCTCCGCATGCATCAGAGGTTATTCCATCAGAATCTTTAACTGGTTCAGTACAATTTGCCAAAGCGGTTAAAGCAATCGCAACCGCCCATTTGCCCACACCGTCAGG
>JAAERC010001055.1 GCA_024230695.1 Candidatus Zixiibacteriota bacterium | reverse complement strand
TGATTAGGATATTTTGTTTGGTTGGGATGCTCAATTACATCTAATAGTCCCCCATGCATCAAACAGAAAACGATTTCTTCGAATGCGATGCCACGCTCTGATTTGAGCTCTTCATTCTTTTCTAGGCTCCAATCAAAGAATTTCATGCCATCATTATAGTACAATGTGTGCCTATTGTCAATACATCATCCCCAAGTTTCTAGAGGGATTTGTTGCATAAATGCAGACCCCCACCCATAATTATGTCGAATTACCACAATTCCCCTTAAACGATAGAACGTAAATATCCGAAGGTATATGCGGCCCCATAGTTTCATTGCTACTGACATGCCCAAAGACCAAAGCTGAACCATCTGGCTTCCAAGAAATTTCGGTGTTTTGTTTTGCCTGTGGGTCATAATAATCACTGCTTGGGTCAGAGAAATTGGTTAATCTCACTTTATTTTCACCATGCGAATCCATTAAATAAATCTCATCGTCTCCTTCGCAAGGGTATTTATTACAATATTTCCAAGCAATCATCTTCCCATCAGGTGAAGAAACTGGATCCTCATCAGGTTGGGAGCTCTTCGTTAATCTTTCTAATTCGTCGTTTAGATAATGAATATAAATGTCTCCTGCTTCCCCAGTTTTATACTCTCTCAAGTCGACATAACTCGCAGTAAAGCCCGTGTCGTCAGCTATAAATCCATTTGATTCTATTAGGGTTAAATTGTCAGGTGGGTCAAGTGTCCTAGTATTTGAAACAACTGGTGCACCATCAATATCAAATACAATATCAGCATATTTAATACGCCAAGCACAGAGCTCCTCTCCTTTTCTGAACATCCAGTTGCCAGGTCCCCAATAGCAACCACAATGTTTATCAACACTTGGTTTACCATATGGATATTTTTCCATCATAAATTCTTCATCCCAATGGAGCATTGTTCCACCATAGGAAAAGTATGGCTCAATTGCGCCCCAGTTATCAGGATAATCAGTTACTTGCCAGAAGAAAGTACCATCTGATGTCATAATCCAAATGTTGTGATTACGCCCGATGCCGGGCCTGGTTGTTGTTCCATCCCCTTTTCTGGGGTATTTGGTTGTTTCAGCCGTAAAAGTAATATATTTACCACTTGGATGCCAAGAAGATTGTCCGCGGTTCCTGGTTTCTTTCAGTGCTTCTTTATTGCATGTCAGGCATTTGATATCTGTTCCGTCCATATTCATGCCAAACACTTCAAACTGACTATTTACCTCTTTTGTGAATGTAATTGAATTTCCGTCAGGGGACACTCTTGGAAATGCACCTTCTCCAATTTTCCCCAAGCTTTTAACTTCATATTCACATTCATCTTCGATATTTGAAGGTATGACCAAGTTTGAGTCCTTACAATCTTCGGAACAGCTACTTCCACATACCAATAGAACACAGAGAATTCCACAAAGAATAAATCTTATTTTCAAATTTGTTTTTTTAGGCATTATGTATCCGTTCTATTATGAAGCAGTGTTATATTATAGGAAATTTTGTTTGAAGTTGAGATTAGGAATTCCATTTAACGCTCTGCGTAACCCGCCACGAAAGGATAGGCCGGATCGGCTGGGCGTTACTCTAATTTGACCTGAATTATAGCACGTATTACGGAGTATGTTGAAACACGTTATTGCCCCCGTAACGCCCAGTGATTGTGCAGTATCTCAATCGGGAGCAAGGCCCGACCCCAAAGGCAGCCGCCTTACGGGGTCGGAGTTCACGCAGTTGTTATGTGTTCCACTGTATCTCATTTGTTGCTTGTTGCAAGCCCAAGACCTACGCCAATAAACGACACGCCGATTATTCTTTTTATGTATTTTCGGAATATAGATTTAGGAAAAAGAGAGACAATCTTTTGGCCGCATATTGCGTAGATCATAAAACAGCAAAACGCCATAAGAGCGCAGATGGTCAAGAGGATGCAGAATTGAGGTAAATATGCTGCATCATGGTCAATGAATTGGGGGAAGATCGCTGTGAAAAACACGATTGCTTTGGGATTTCCGACGGTCACCAAAGCGGCTTGGAGGTACATTTTCTTCAAAGGATTGTGTTTAGTGGAATGGTTGAATTCGCCTGTTGGCAGTAAAAGTTTTGATGAAAGTAATATATTTATTCCCATATAAATCAGATATGCTGCCCCTGCCAGTTTGATAAATTGAAATACAGCTTCAGAAGCGAGCAATATTGTTCCCAAGCCTGCAATGGAAATAGATGCCTGAATTAAAGTGACAGTCACATTTCCCATAGCCGAAGCAATAGTGCGCTTGGCTCCGAAATACATCCCATGAGTTAAGGCCAACAGCATACTTGGGCCCGGCAAAATGGAAGCAACAAATACAGTCATTGAAAATATTAATATGAAGTCAAAAGACATATTATTCTAATCCTCAGGTTGAGTTATCCATTGATTATAACAATTAATATACGGATGCGTGTTGTATCCCGGATGCTCGGTTACACTAGATTTATATTGCCCCTTCAGAATCGTGTATAGCTTAGGGAATAGGCTTTTTCGTTTGGGAATACCATCGGGAAAATGAACCTTTTGAAGCCCGAGTCGCATTATTTCATCAGATGCTTCCTCAATATAGA
>JAAERC010001054.1 GCA_024230695.1 Candidatus Zixiibacteriota bacterium | reverse complement strand
TATGTGTTATATTTGATATCATTGTTTAGTAATTGCTCAGCTTTTTTGTCTATAACTCTTTCTTTTATTTACTCCGATACTACAGAATCTGTATCCTGCAATTTGTATCGTTCCAATTTTCTATATAATGTGGAATTATCAATTCCGAGCGTTTTGGCCGCCTTCGCCTTTTTGCCTTTTGATTGATTCATAACAAAATAAATATATGCTTTCTCAATCGATTCCAAAGTCGGCGTTTCCGGTGTTTCATCAGAAACAATCGGCTTACCAGTGTAATCGGTGATCTTTGTTGGAAAGTCGGCAAGTTTAATAGCCTTTGAACGAGAAAGCAAAATCGCCCGTTCAATACAATTTTCAAGCTCTCTTACATTTCCGGGCCAGTTATACTTAAGAAGAGCCTCAATAACATCCGGCATGATCTCTTTTGGCTCAGAATTCATTCTACTACAGTATTTATTGGTAAAGTGATTTATTAGCAGCGTTATATCATCAACTCGCTTGCGAAGCGGCGGGATATGTATCGGGATCACATTCAGACGATAAAACAAATCCGAGCGGAAACTCTCAGTCTTGGCGGCCGCCTCTAAATCAGCATTAGTAGCCGCGATCAAGCGTATATCGACTTTTATCGGCTTGGTATCACCAACCGGAGTAATCACCTTATCTTCAAGCACTCTTAATAATTTAACCTGGATTGCCAACGATGTATTACCAACCTCATCAAGAAAGAAAGTGCCACCATCGGCAACTTTGAACAAACCTTCTTTATCCTTAACAGCTCCGGTAAAGGCACCTTTTTTATATCCAAACAGCTCGGATTCCAACAAATTCTCCGGCAAGGCGGCACAGTTAATTGTTACAAACGGTCCCCGTGCTCTGTCCGAGGCCGCATGAATCGCCTTGGCGACAAGATCCTTACCGGTTCCCGATTCACCTCTGATTAAAACGGTAGAATCGGTTCCGGCCACACGCCCGGCCAATCTTTTGAGTTTGATTATCTCTTCGGATTGTCCAATAAAATTTTCAAAAGAGGAATCCTCAACCAGCTGTTTTTTTAATTGTTTGTTTTCTTTTTTAAGTTTTTTGCCAGTTAACGATTTTTCAATGACAAGTTTGATTTCATCAACTTTAAATGGCTTGGTAATATAATCTATCGCACCCTGTTTCATTGCTTCAATAGCAGTGTCAACCGATGCAAAGGCGGTCATAACAATAAAATCAATTGTTTTATTGTCTTTTCTGACTTTTGCAAGAAGCTCCAATCCGGTCATCTCCGGCATCATTAAATCTGCGATAATAAGATCATAGGAATTAAAACCGGAAAGCTCCAGCGCCTTTTTTCCACAATCGGCCTTATCGACTTTGTACCCTTCTCTGGTCAGCATGATTTCCATAAAATCACACATTGATTGTTCATCATCGACAACCAGAATTTTTCCGGGCATAAATATTCCTTCCGGGTTAAAAAATTACATCCAACCTATCAATTTCTTATTCGGCATAAATAGTTAGGTATCAATGGCTCCTGCCTTCATTGTTCACATATTAAACAATGAAACATCTTGTTTTTATGACTCATCACGTATTTTATTAGATGAATGATTTTGTAAAATAGAGAAAATAAATTTCGGAGGAAATAAATTATATGAACAATAAATATTCCCCGCGCGAGCGATTCGAGATGACCATGAAGGGCGAAATGCCGGAGAAGCCGGACCGTTTTGCGGTTTCGCTCTGGCGCCACTTTTTCCATGTCGAATCGTCGGCTGAGCAGATGGCCGAGGTCATGATCGAATACCAAAACAAATACAGCTGGGACTTCATGAAAATAAATCCCCGCGCCAGTTTCCATACCGAAGACTGGGGCAACAAACTTGACTGGTCCACTGATGAATTCTCCAATCACAAACATACTGTGTATGCCATCAATACACCTGATGACTGGGATAAAATTGATATCCTTCCCCCAACAGCTCCGGTTCTAACTGATCATCTGAGTGCAATCAATCTAATCAGGAAAAAATGTGGTCCTGATCTGCCGCTTCTGATGACTCTTTTTAATCCGGTTGGCATCGCCCGTCGTCTGGTTGGCAATAGAGAGGAATTTCTTAAGCAATTAAGAACTTTTCCAGATAAAGTGACCGGTGCGATTGAGCGGATAACCAAAACATTTGAAGTGTATGTTCCTGAAATCCTTAATGCCGGAGCCGACGGCCTTTTCTTTGCAACTCTTAATATTGCCAGTGCTGATGCGATGCCATACGAACAGTACAACGATTTTTGCCGGCCGTTTGATCTGCGCATCCTCAAAGCCGCTAGTAACAGTAAATATAATCTTTTGCATGTTTGCGACAGTAATAATTACCTCAAACAACTTTCTGACTATCCGGTCAGTCTTATCAACTGGAATGCCGCCGATCCGACCAATATCAATCTTGAGGATAGCTTTGAATTCCTTGGTGATAAAACCGTTATCGGCGGTCTCGATGATCTTGGCTGGCTCTTGAATGGAACTCCCGATGAAATCAAAAACGAGATGAACAAAGTCAAAGAACGAATGGCCGGTAAACGGTTTATATTTGGCCCCGGATGCGCCATCAACCCTCGGGTTCCGCATGAGAATATTATGGCCGTATTAGATAATCTGTAAGACACAATGTATCGAAATTTGGCATGTCTTTATAAATTGACATCTGGGATAAAATCGGGTTTATTAAAGATGAATCACTCATAGGAGGAAAGTCGATGTTTGTTGGTTTTATGCTTTTAATCATTGGTATTCTGATGGTTCTTTCGCGGGCAGATATTATTCCCGGCGATGCCTGGGATTATATTCTTCCAATTGCTTTGATCGCTTTTGGTGCCAAGATGATTTTTGACAATAAGAATAAGATCGAAGATTAAATAAGAACAGTTCCCAATGACCGAAAATAATGAAGGAAAAGATATCTCGATAACTTTTAAACCATCAGGTTCCGGTCTGGAAAAGTTTTTCGGGAAACTTGAAGCCCAAGTTATCGATATTGTCTGGGAAAACGCACCGATCACTATCAAACGTGTCCTTTATTTTCTTAATACTGAACAAAATCATGAATATGCATATACAACTGTAATGACTGTGATGAACCGTTTGGTCAATAAAAATATCCTCAAACGCACAAAAAAAGAACACTCATTTGAATATGACGCGTTATTAAGCAAAGAAGAATTTGTAAAACTCGCAGTCGAATCAATTATAACAAGTCTGCATAAAGATTATAGTACAATCACCGCCCAATCAATAAACAGCATTTTTGACACCGAATAATCACCATCCTAACGAATCAATCTTTGATACAGCGAATTGACATACCAGCATTCTTATCCCTAGTAGAGCTGTAGGTCGTAATGCTCGAGAATTGTAGCTGTGTGTACTGTGCTTCCATAAAATCCGTCTCGGTAGCGGACCAAAAGTAAGCGTGATATTCTATATCTGCATATTCTCCACTGTTAGTAGTGCCAGCCGGACGACCGGTAAATCCAGATTCGTTGGTGGCACCGGCATTTGGAGATCCCCAAAAAGTAGTCCCCTCTTCTTTCATTTTTCCTCCGGCAACCGAGCTGCCACCCAGATAATCAATTAATGTTTGCCATTCAGCAAGGGTTGGTACATGCCATCCCGCAGGAGCAATGTTGCGGCTATCATTGACAGCATACCAATTATACAATAATCCATAATTATCAATATAATCGGGGCTATAGTTATCAAATTCGATAAATGCCCCGGTAGAAAGACCTGACCATTCCCCAGGTTCTAATGGATTTACTTCATAAATCGGGTCGCCATTGCGGTAGTGGGTAACTTTTAGATTTTCAGCCATCCAAACCTGACTACCAATAGTTGTGGTCTCATAAATATTGCCATCAATATCAAGCATCCCATCGCAGAGAGGTACCGGTCCCGATTTATACTTGAAGTTAATCAGATAGACAATGTCCAGAATGTCAACATTGTTATCGAGGTTAATATCCCCGCACTCGCCCCCAAGTGATGTCACCGCGGTGACCATCATAGCCATGCATAATAATGCCGTTAACATGCGTTTCATAGGACTCTCCCATTTTTTAGAATTAATAGATTTTGCCTTATATACTCCGGTTAAAGAAATAGTATTGAGATTTTGTATACTCAATTATGTTTGAAGTTGAGCTTGGTGTTTAAGCCTAAATAAATATACGGATTTTTGGCAAAATGTCAATATTTGACCAATATTACAGTCGGTTAATCGTCTTATCTTCCATTAAGTAGGCGGCAAACACCCACACTTACATTTTCCCCACTAAACCAGTGTTGATTCATTCTGTATCTATTTTGTATATGAAATATTATACTAAAAATAGAGAGTTAACAAACAATTACAATTTTACTACAAAGAAATCGGCCAAAAACCCTGTTTTGACAAAACGAACCCATTTTCGCTGTAATTGCTTGGAGGTGATTGGATTATAAAGGATTTTAATAGATTTCATTTGGCAGGTCGAAATCCCGGAAAAGTGGTTTCGACATTTTGCGGAGCGTAAGTCTTATTTTCCCACAGCCCTTCGTTTATCTCAGGATTTATAACAAGCTGTGGGGTACCCTGGGTCATGCCGGGCCTTCCAGTTTTATGTTGCCCGCGAATATGAGCATTCTTTATGTTTATGTGGTATATTTGGAAAATCTATATTACCTGGCAAGGGTAACCAAGGAGGTTTTTTTATGGGCAAGGCAAAACAACGACGAATAGTTCTCATATCATTTATTTTTCTGATTGCAATTTATTTTTTCATGTTTAGTTATGTCTATAAGGAGCCGGAAATGCCAAAAACAGCGATTATACCTGTAACTGATATATATCATGGTGTTGAAGTTGTGGATAATTACAGGTGGCTTGAAGATGCTGCAAGTTCCGATGTAAAGGTCTGGAACAAGGCACAAAACAATTATGCCCGCCAGAATCTTGATAATATTCCGGTTCGCGAAGATATTAAAAAACGGTTGCAGGATCTTTATTATGCCGACGCTTCACCCGAATATCATTCTTTTCAATATCATCAAGACCAATTATTCGCTCTAAAAAAACAGCCTCCAAAAGATCAGCCACTTCTGATTGTAATGAATTCTCCCAATAATCCCGAATCGGAAAAAGTGATCCTTGACCCGACACAGATAGATTCTACCGGTGAGTCGGCAATAGATTTTTTTGTTATCTCGCCAACGGCCAAATACGCGGCGGTTTCTATATCTGAGGGCGGCACCG
This sequence comes from Candidatus Zixiibacteriota bacterium, assembly GCA_024230695.1. The sequence continues at coordinate 5,092 of JAAERC010001054.1, read as the reverse complement.
AGGACGGCGATCTTTATATTTATGAAGTAGCTACCGGCAACAAACTCGAAGATTTTGTACCGCGAGTAAATGGCCCGACCGCCGGAGGTGATATTGCCTGGGTAGCTGACGAGACAGGATTCTATTACACACATTATCCGCGACCGGGCGAGCGTCCTGATGAAGATAAACGATTTTACCAGCAGGTTTATTATCATAAGCTGGGAACACCAACCGAAGATGATAAATATGATATTGGCGCGGATTTTCCAAAAATAGCTGAGATCCAATTTGAGACCAGTGGTGACTATAAATATGTTGTGGCAGTTGTCGCCGATGGTGATGGCGGCGAGTTCCTCCTTTATTTTCTGACACCAAATGGTAAATGGTTTCAAATAGCGGAGCAAAAAGATAAAATCTCAGCCTGTAAATTTGGTCCGAATAATTCTCTTTATCTATTTTCTACAAAAGATGCATCGCGCGGTAAAATCATTCGTCTGAGAGCGGGTGAGACAAAATTATCAAAAGCAAAAACGATTATTCCCGAAAGCGAAGTGGTTATTTATGATTTCCTTCCAACGGACAATAAAATATATACGCGTGATCTGGTCGGCGGACCATACCAGATGCGGGAGTTTGACAAGTCTGGCAAATTTATAAAATTACTCCCAATTCTGCCAATTTCTTCGGCTAAAGATATGGTTTCATTGGGTGGCGATAAAATCTTATATAGAAATTACAGCTATCTTGAACCATCGGCCTGTTATCTGTATGATCCGTTAAAAAAAGCACCACAAAAGACATCATTGTTTGTGAAATCCACGGCTGATTTTAGTGATGTTGAAGTGGTTCGTGAGATAACAAAATCAAAAGATGGCACCGAAATCCCGATGTCGGTGCTTCGCCGAAAAGGTACAAAACTTGATGGTAAAAACCCTACTATACTTTACGGATATGGCGGGTATGGATTGAGTCGGACGCCATCGTATGACCGGACAATCAGCCTCTGGCTGGATAATGGGGGTGTTTTTGTAATCGCTAATATTCGCGGCGGTGGCGAGTTTGGCGAGGATTGGCACAAAGCCGGTTATTTGACCAATAAACAGAACGTTTTTGATGATTTCGCGGCCTGCGCACAATATTTAATAAAAGTCGGCTATACAAATTCTTCTAAACTGGCTATAAAAGGCGGAAGTAACGGCGGTTTATTAGTCGGCGCAACAATGACTCAGCATCCGGATCTGTTTAAGGCGGTTGTGTGTCATAAGGGCGTCCTTGATATGTTAAGAGTTGAGCTTGATCCAAATGGTGAGTTTAATATTACAGAATTTGGCACAGTTACAAATCCTGACCATTTTAAGGCGCTGTATGCCTATTCGCCGTATCATAATGTAATAGATGGTATCGATTATCCCGATATACTTCTCACTGCTGACGAAAACGACGGCCGGGTTAGCTCTTTAAATTCTAAAAAAATGGCAGCTCGTCTGCAAGCGGCGACTGATATGAAGGGATATATATTACTGCGATTAAGTACCGGGTATGGTCACGGGCACGGCAGTTCGTTGTCAGCCGAAATAGAGATGGAGACTGACACTTACGCCTTTTTGTTTGATAGATTGGGAGTTGAGTTTAGATGACAACTGAGAACATGACCGAAAACGAAGAAAGACATGAAAAAGCGGTAGAGCTTTTTCGAGATGATAAATTCGGAGAAGCCCTTGATATATTTTTGAAGCTCAATGAATTATTACCTAAAGAGTTGGATAAGAAAATATTGTTTGAAAATATAAGTCACTGTTATGCGAATATGGGTGAATTCGAAAAGGCCGATGAGTTTTATGAAAAGGCAATTGGAACAGTGGAGGATTCCATTTGGTCAAAATATTTAAATGCTATACTATTATTTAAAAGGGCAAAATTCATCGATTCAATTAATGAGTTAGAGGCAATACCGAGTTCATATATGGACAAATATAATAATGCTGAAAAAAACTATTGGTTGGGAAAAAATTATTACTATTTAGATGATTATGAAAAATCCAATATTTATTTTGAAAAATCATATTTAATATATGACAAAGATGAAGATCCAGAAGGCTACGCTCAATTAATATATGAATATGGATCTGTTCTAGATGAATTGGGTGAGGAAGATACTGCATTTAAATTTTATTGTGAATTGGATGATTACATTCGTTTTCTAAATCAGACAAATAGATTATCATTATATTATTGCCGATCACTCAAGCGAAAAGAAAAGGGCGAAATTCGAAAGGCATTATCTGATGTATTAAAATCACATGATATTGGCAGAGATCTTTACCATTGTGATCAAGAAGATATTAATATGCGACTTATATTAATGGCGCGATTATATAGAGAAGTATTTGAGTATGAAAATGCGTTAAACTCTCTTAATAAAATTGAGTTTCCCTTGAGTGATGATTACGACTATTGGCATTACTATCGTAATTATTCCATAGCTCATTATGAACTTGGTAATTATGAAGATGCAATCAAACACATGGAGAAATTTATTGAGGCGCACAAGATAAAGCAGTTATTCCCAATAGAAGAGTTCCATCAATTCAAGTTAAAAATGGCTGATGCTTATTTCAAGACATCTGACTTTGAAAAGGCAATGAATTTATATAAGGAATTGTTGGATTCAAATCTGGCTTCCGCTGATGATTATATTTTGATTAAAGACAGATTAAATGTAATTGAGTCATCTTAGAGATTTTGGCAGGAGTCGGGGACTCCTGCCCTACAAGCCTGAATTTCGACCTGTGCGTCTAACTCATTATCTCGTTGAATATTCCGATAATAAAAGTATGAAATTTCTGTTTCTATTTTTGATTTTATTCCTCTCGATATCATTGGCCGGACAGGATTTAGGAAGTCGTCATGCTGATGGTCTTGGGTTTGGAACCAGTCTGCCCGACGGGTGGATACCGGTTGAATCATCACCGATGGAAATGATCATCAAAAAATCTGATGACCCTAACGCCCGGTTATCTATTTTGCAATATGAAATAGCCGATAGTAACCAACTGACAACAAGGTTTGATATTCTCGAAGCTATAGAGGGGCTTTATAATCAACTGGATGTTGGCGAGTTTAAATTTGAAGATATAAAACTAAATCTAGGTGAAGAGCGGGCAACGTTTAATATAAATTACATCGAAAATGAAAACAGTATTAAGCCAGATTCTGACACCGTTTTTGTTAACCTAAAAGGAATAATTGTTCGTACTAAAGATAATCGTCAAATATTTTATCTGATGCGGGGTTATAAAACATCGGCATCTGGTCAGTCGATATCTGCCGATTTGGATAATATGATAAATTCATTTAATATTACTATTCCGCTATCTGACAGTCTCTTTCAGAAAAAACCAGGTTATGGATATGTGTTTTTATTTGTAGTTATTGTATTGATGGCTTTTTTCTATTATCGGAATAAAAAGGTACAGGAATCGAGAAATCCGCTTGGCGGAGATTCAAAATATTTCTGGCGATGCCCCGACTGTCAACTCGCTAATCATGTTGAAAAAAACAGCTGTACGCGATGCGGGACCGAGCGATTTATTGATAATGCGGTAAAATGATCTAATCCTGCTCCAGTTCCAATAAAACACCCGATGTTGACGATGGATGCACAAAGGCAATTTTTTTGCCATCGGCACCCTGACGTGGTAATTGATCAATCAGTTTAAAATTTTTACTCTTTAAACTATCTAACTTTTCTTTTATATCATCAGTTTTGATCGAAATATGGTGCAGTCCCTGTCCCCGTTTTTCGAGATATTTTTTTATCGGACTACTGTCGGAGACAGGACAAACAAGTTCAATTGCAGTTGTTTTTTCGCCACCCGGTCTAAATATCGCTACTTTCACTTTCTGTTCGGCGACTTCCTCAATCGAAACCGGGTCACACCCGAGTATCTGAGTAAATAGCTTTATTGATTTTTCAAGGTCCTCAACCGCTATTCCAATATGTGAAACAGTACTCATCAAATTTATCTTTTTTTAGTTCCCAGCTTCTTCAGCCGCCGCAGAAGAATCATAAATCCGTCGTTGTTCCATATATTCTTGTTCCAACCTGATATTTGACATATATGGTTTTATCCATTTTCCGTTAAAATAATACATCTTGAACTGATAAGTTCTGATTATCTCATCGCCGGTTATAGATTCATATATAATATTGGCGCTAACGAGAGCCGAGTCGCCCATTAAATCAACAGAATTATAAGTAATTCCACGCAAAGTGTCATAATTATAGTCAATTACACGGTGCAGTTTCATATAGTCTGAATATGATGTTTCCTCAGTATAATAGCTGAACTCATGTTCGTACAAGACACTTTTGTCTCCCTCGACCATCCGTTCGATCAGTTCGGTCATCGAGGCTTTTAAATCATCCTCTTCAGTTAATTGAACGGTCTCATCGGTTGGGTTTATTTGTTCTTCCGGTTTTTGTGTATCATCCGGGGTTTCACTTCCGCAACCAATCAGGATAACAATTAGTGCAATGATTAATAGTGATTTAAATTCTTTCATGGTACTCTCCGTAAATTTCTCTTAAGCAATCTGCTATCTCACCGATTGTGGCATACTCCTCAACCGCCTCAATAACAGGAACTACAATATTTGTTTTTTCCTTAGCGGTGTTTTTTATATTATTCAAACACTGCAAGACTTTTTCATTATTTCGGGTTTTCTTTAAATTATTTAATTTCTCAACCTGCTTTTGTTCCAGTGAGGGATCAACTGTTAGAATTTCTGATGGAACCGAGTCAAGACTACTTTTGAACATGTTGACACCAACAATTGTTGTTTCGTCTGATTCAATGGCTTTCTGATAACGATAAGCCGAGTTGGCGATCTCAGTTTTAAAATATCCGTTTTCAACACACTTAATGGCACCGCCATGATTTTTAATTATCTCCATCAGATCAAGCGTTTTCTTTTCAATCTCCGAAGTCAGATGTTCAAGAAGATAAGAGCCGCCGAGAGGGTCGGCCGAGTCGGTAATACCTGATTCAAACCCAAGTATCTGCTGGGTGCGAAGAGCGATCTCCGCCGATTTTTCAGTCGGCAGGGC
>JAAERC010001053.1 GCA_024230695.1 Candidatus Zixiibacteriota bacterium | reverse complement strand
AGATGGTGTTGAACTTGATAATAATATGGCACCGCCAAATTCATTGGTTGTATTATCGGTGAAATAACAATTAGAGATATCAGGCGATGAACTTGCGCAATAGATCCCGCCACCATATTGAGTTGCGTTGTTATTATTAAATGTGCAGTTTGTTAAAGTAACCGATGATGAATCAAGACAGGAGATCCCGCCGCCACCCTTTGAAGATCCATTATATAGGAAAATAGAATTAGAAATTGAGGGAGATGAATTTTCACAGCGAATCCCGCCACCTTCGTTATTGGCAAAACCATTACTGATAGTAAATCCGATAATTTTGGTAGTGCTATCTTCTCCGTTATGAAAATAAAATCCTCGATGAGGTGAAATTCTTGTACCACCACAATTAATTATAGTAACTTCGGGGCCGCCATCGGATATAAAGACGATGTTTTTCCCCGCCGGATCAAGATCTCGATTGCCCTCACCTGCATATGTTCCTTCTAAAACATAAATTGTATCGCCTGAAATTGCGTTTTCAATCGCTTCTCTGAACGTCGCGAATGGATATTCCAGACTTCCATCATTGTTGTTATCTCCATCTTTCGCCACATACCAGACCGGGCCGCTATTCTTTATTATCTCGATTTCCTGATTACACTGAACATTGTTTCCACAAGCATCCGCGGCAATCCAGGTGCGAGTGATTATGTTATCGGAAAACAAATCAACATATGATATCGTGGGGCTGTTATCGCAGTTATCATCGGCTGATGCTGTTCCGGTACTATCTGGATCAGTGGACTCCCCAAAATACACAAAAGTATCGGGGGGACAGGCTATAACCGGTTTTGTTCTATCACTTATAGTTATAATCTGAAGACAATCGGAGCTATTTT
>JAAERC010001052.1 GCA_024230695.1 Candidatus Zixiibacteriota bacterium | reverse complement strand
CGGGTTAAATCAATTTATTTTCTCTAAAAATCAGGGAGAAATAACAGCATTAAATCCACTATCATGCGGCAGATTACGCCACATAAAATAATAACTACTCCAATAATAGTTATCGGAACAATTCGTTAAGGATTTAAATGCGGTATTGTTTTTCATTTAAACAGTATATACGATAAGTCAATTTTGTCAAGAGTTATTTGACCCAACTGTTTCATTATGACTCATCTGGTGTGGGATTTCTCCTATACATAAATTCACAACTCTAATTCCACAAATTAGATACGGACATTTTTTTTGCCTTAGATTCATGACATAAAAATAGGTGATACAATAACGTATCACCCATATAAATCATATTTTAAATTAACTATAACTGGAACAGATACTGTAATTTCATAAAGAATTGTCGTGATGCCATCCGGGTCGAATTTCCATTTACCAACTCTTGTTCTTCATCATCAAAGGTCTCAAATTCTCCATAATTATAAGTCGATCCTATATAAAATATCGAAAATGGATTTAGGCGATAGGTCAACAATGGGTCCAAGTCATATGTTTTTCTGAAGTCATTGTACTGTCCAACCAACCTGAACGACAATCCTTTGGATATCTGAAAATTCCATCTCGAAAAGAGAGTATATCCCTCATATAATCTTTCCTCAGTTTCCAGGTTTTTCATTTTTGCGTAATTGTAACTATTCTCGATAAGCAGACGATCAATTGGTTTTAGGTCAAACCAGAATGATGCACTTGTTTCTCTGCCCATAATTGGGGTGTCACTTCGGTATATTTCATTCCCATAATTAATTGAACCGCCAAATGCCAGCAGTTTACTGGGAGTGGCGTGGACGCAATTATGTATTTTCCATATGTTGTTAAATTCTTCACCCTTATACCGCGAAGCCTCTCGTCTGAAATTGGCATGAAAGCTTGCTTGTGCAAATCTAAATTTACCTTCAAGACCAAATTCAGCCATCCTCTGCTTAAGCTCATTTGCAAAATTCTTTTTGTACCTGATTAGTAGTGATGGTGTTAATCTCTCCAGTAAACCATTATTAAAACGGAAATGATAATTTGAATGGGACTGGAGAGATCGCATATTGTTAGCCGGCTGGAATCCGTTGTCGGCCCTGAATGTAGGACTTCGCTCAAGATAGCTTAACTCCGTATATAAGTTTGCAGATTCGCGAGATAACACGATAAAAGTAGCGTGCCCCCAATATTTTTCACCATCGAGTTCAGCAGTATAATTATCACTATCAAAACTACTATCATCATTTATTAACGAGGTATCATTGATTTCCTCAGTATGAGTCGCAATCCCTTGAATCATAAATCTAATATTTTTTGATAGTCGAATCCCGCAGTCGGCACTAAGTAATGTCCCTGATCCCCCTCCTTTGATTCGTCGATCGGTCACTAACATACCAACATGAGAATCTTCACCTACATTTCTCCTTGCCCGTAAAACATTCGATGTACTTATACCTGTCAAAAACTTCTTATTATATTCCTCAAATGGCAATATTATTGGAGTTGTTTCATCGCGAGCCAGCATATATGCAACGCTGGTTTTATCCATTCTTGCCGTTACTTTTGCCGCAAATTCAGGATTATTAATCGACCTTGTATAAACGGCATTAAAATATGTCCCAAAAAGATCGCTTCCTTCTTGGAAAAACGGTCTTTTCTCGGATAGGTACAAGGTGAAATCTGAGTTGACATCAATCTGGTTGGCATCGGCCTCGACCTGGGAATAATCCGGATTATATGTGGCTTCTACAGTAATATTTGATGAAACCGCATATTTACCACCAATAGATAATTCACCATCGGCCTTTTCATTAATAAAATCATATTGTGATGATGGGGTTCCATCACCTGATAATGCACCGGCTTTATATCCAATAAAGCTTGGCATTATTTCGATTCCCTTGCCCGGTTTTACATCGCGAATCCCGGTTACTGTCCCCCACTTACAGGGCCAGCATGGTTCATCACGATCATACGCCGCCCATGAATACTGACCTCGAACCTCCCGAGGATGATTACGCCAAAAATCCATTTTCCAGATTTGCTCTTTTTTATTTGGAAAACGAAGGCTCGAAAATGGAATAGCAACTTCGACCTGATAACCTGAATCTGTTATCTTACCAGCCGATTCCCAGATCATATCATAACTGTCATCCTCACCGCCATTTTGCGACCAGATAGCATCGGCCTGAATCCCATAGGGATTAACATTTAGTTCATAAGCCCATGAAGCATCACCATAAGTATCAATCAAAAGGCAAATATTGTCATCGGCACCAACTCCACGATCTCGTTCACAAAATGATGCCCGGATAACTGAAGGGTCATCATAACAGATCATTGCTATATATAATTTATTGTCATCATAAGTAATAAACGCTTCTGTATTAACCGGTGGTTTGGTTTGATCGCCAGGACTATG
>JAAERC010001051.1 GCA_024230695.1 Candidatus Zixiibacteriota bacterium | reverse complement strand
CTTCATCTTTCTCCAGAGGGCATTTATGGAGTCGATATTAGCGGTACAGAATGGGAATATGATTTTAGTCGCGATAAATTTGTTGATGAAGAATTAGATGATTTTCGCTCGTCAACATCAACGACCTTTGGACGAGATGAATTAAGAGCTGATCTTGATGAACTAAAACAACTTGAAAAATTGGCTGATTTGGAAGGTGTCGAGGGCCTGAGCGCCGAGCAGGCGGCTCGAATAAGTGAACATGCCGCTGAATTGGTAGAGCAGGCATTAGTGAAAAGATACAAAGGCCTTCAACTTCGTTCGGTAACGGTTGAAGCTGATGAAGTTGTTCATAGTTCAATTTCCTCAATTGGTGAGGTCACCGTAAAAGGAACAGTTGAAGGGGATGTGGTTTCATATAGCCGGGTTACAATAACGTCGACAGGTTTAATTGAGGGTGATGTCCGAGCTCCTGAAATTGTAAAAATGCGAGGTGGTACAATTTTGGGCGAACGACATGAGTCTGACATTCCTCCACCAACAGATATTATTGATTTTGAGTTTTTTGAAAAAACATCATACACCGCTTTAATAGCTATCTTAATAATATTTTTCTCTTTTATGTTTTTTAGCTTGATCGGAGTCGGAGTGGCGGCAAAACCGATCAATCGCGTGAAACTATGTCTTGAGCAGCAATTTGTTAAATCATTTTTTATTGGTTTTGCCGGTTGGTTCGCACTGGGACCTCTGATGGCAATCCTGGTATTAACCATTATCGGAATACCGGTAGCGGTATTGGTGCTTCCATTGGCCTTATTTTTTGGGATCATACTTGGTATTCTTGGTGCCAGTCAGTTAACCGGACAGTTTTCCGGCCGGTATCTTGGTATGAAAAATAGTAATCCGCTCAAACAGATCATTCCTGGATTGACGATTTTATTTATTGCCTGGATCGCCATGTCATTGCTTATGATCTCATCATCAGGTGTCGCCGAGGGCTTTTCGATATTCTTCAGGGTGATTGCAATTGTGATCTGGTCAATTGTTGTGACTGCTGGAATTGGAGCCGTAGTTTTAACTCGTTTTGGTTCTCGGGAATATAAGAAACCGAGTCCTGACGATGTGAGGGTACATGTGAATATTCATACAAAACCGAAACCACCGACACCGCCGCCAACACCACCGCCGCTTAATCCAAAAGACGGGGAGTAGGTATTAAGTTTTAATAGGAGGTAGATTTATGTTTAAAAGGTCACTGATTTTCGCTTCACTGTTTCTTCTAATTTTTGTCACCATTCTGACAGCTGGGAAATATGAAACAAAAATATTCTCATTTCCAGCGGATGATATAAAAAAACTCGAGGTCTCAATTGAGCTTGGAGCCGGAGAGTTTCTTCTGGAAGTTGGAAATATCGATGAAATCGCCAAAGCCAATGTCGAATACGATGACAGAAGTGTTGATGTGTATGGAGAGTACAAAAAACGGGGAACTACCGGAGTCATTGAATTTGAGTCGGAGATCAGGAAAAAATTTAATATCGATACCGATGATAACAATTGGGATATTGTCTTATCTGATAAATTTCCAACCGAGCTTAATATAGATATTGGCGCTTGTGAAGCCGAAATCGATCTGGGCGGATTACCTCTGGAGTATCTGGATTTTGATGTTGGTGCCGCCGAAGTTGATATTCTTTTCAGTCGCCCCAATCCCGGGATGGCCGAGGAGATAAAAATCGATGCCGGCGCGGTCGAATTAAAAGTCGAAGAGCTGGGTAATGCCAATTTTGACCGGTTATCATTTGACGGCGGCGCGGGTGATTTTGATATTGATTTCTCTGGTGAGTACAAAGGAAAATCACGGGCCAAGATTTCTATTGGACTGGGAAGCGCCAAAATACGAATACCATCCGATCTGCCTGTCAGGATCGAAACCAGCGACAGTTTTCTTTCATCGGTAGATTTCAGGCACGAGGATGAACGTTATCTTGATGGTGACGATTATTATGAAACCAAAGATTTCCGTCGTTCGGATATAGGCCTTGACCTGGAAGTCTCGGTCGGCCTCGGCTCGATAGAGATCATCTTTGAAGATTAATTAGACGATTAATTAAAAATAAAAAAGTAGGTCGTAAGGCCTGCTTTTTTTGTTTATTGGCTATTTCCTTCGATATAAATTTCTCAAAAAAATATTATTAGTTACCAACTTCTATTCGTATTACATAAGAACAAGATTAAATGTAACGCCATAAGACAACTTAAGTACGTTTATTAAAAAAAATAGAATATAAACCAAATAATTAAATGACGGAGGCTTTGATGAAAATCAAAAGCAAAATCTATGGGCTTCACATTTTATTCACGTTGTTATTTGTTGCTATTTCGGCGAATATCACAATCGGGTCAACCCCGGAATGGAATGTCGAGTTCGGGAAAAAAGTGAACTGGATGCAACTTACTCCAACTGGGCATCTAATAGTCTCGACCGATGAAGGTCTCGCGGCAGTTGATCCCGAATCGGGCGATATTATGTGGAGGGATGAAAATCTAAAGAAACTTAAACAGGAAATGTTTGATCTAATTCCTTTCACTCAATTTGCAGTGATTAATAAAAGTAAGGGGATTTTGGGTTCACAGAATCGGATGATTGTCTTTGATTATGTGGAGGGAGTGGAAAAATGGAACAGCGATAAACTCGATATAATATCTTCACTTGGTCAATTTATAGTACCTTCCCAAAATGCGTTACTTGTTCATGGACGCAACAAAAAAGGAAAAGATTGGCCCCGGCTGGTTAATCTTGAAACTGGCGATCTGATTTGGGAAAATCCGGATTTCTTTAAGAAAAGAAAACCGACTATGTTCAAATTGAGAGGTGCCAAGGTAGCCCTTATGGGTAATCAGGAGCCGTTATATGATTCCGATGAAACTATGATAACCTGTATGAATGGCAAAGCTATTCGCAAATGGAATCTTAAAACAGGTGAAATGATATGGGAGACGGAATTAAAGGAACTTAGAAAGGCCGCGCCGGCGCCAAATTACGGCTACACTTCAATTTTACATGATAAAGATGCGGGCATTATTTATGTACCGGCAGTTAAATCACTTTATGCTATTAAAACATCTGATGGCTCAAAGGTATGGGGCGATAAACCGGCCAAACTTAACGGAATGGCATATCAATTAAGGTTTGTTGATGATGGAATTCTTGTTAAGGGCGGGCCCAATAGTGCCGGAAAAGATGGCAAGCCATTTGTAATGTTGCTTGATAAGGCTTCTGGTGAAAATAAATGGAAAAAACCGTTCACCAAGCTTAAAGGATCGACCGGATTTATGGTCAAAGAGAACAAGGCTTACATGTACAGTAATAAGAAAGTAATTGTACTAAATATTGCCGATGGTTCATTTGAGGAATTTACGGACAAAATTAAATTTAAGGGTAAGGAAACTCCGAGTACGATGAGATTAACGGAAAAGGGATTCCTGCTGAAATCGACCCAGAATCTGATGATGATTGGACACGATGGATCAATGGTGTATCATACATATCATAAACCGCTTGGAGGCAGTTTGCTTGGCAAAATAGCAACTACAGCTGTTATTACAGCCATTAATGTTGGTTCAGCTATGGACGCCAGTGCTCGAGCCAATGCGGCCGCTCAACGAAGCGCAAGCGGGCGCGGTTCGGCATCATATTCATTAATTACAAGTAATCCATATTTATCAAAGCGATTTACGGCGACAAAAAGCACAGCTGATTATTCGTACATTTTGACCAAAGTCGAAACAGGTGATGATAAGGGGAGTGGAATCGTCAAAGTTAATACCCTAACGGGCGATACAGACGGCTCAATTGTTCTTGATGATAAAAAGCCAGTTTATGAAGTCGATAATATTGAATCAAAACTATTTTACGTCAAAGATAAAAAACAAATCCTCTGTTTTAAATTCTAACCAATTAAAAAGTCAGGAGCAGTTTTCTGCTCCTGACTATTACTTTAAATAAAATAAAACGGCTTTTAGCTGTTATGCTTTGTACTCATCGGTTAAATCATCAGTTGTACTGGAATTATATACTTTAAATTCTTGTACCGGGATAGTTGTATCACGAATAACATTAATTTTTATCTTATGGACTTTCATTATTTTATTCACGCGATTAACACCGTTTGACATCATCGAATCAGCGAGATGCGGATTTAAGGCTAGATCATACTTTTTAAACTGTCCATCGGTTTTGGCTCTATTAAACCAGCGCTCGATTTTTGTCGCCACCGTTTCACGTGATAGAATCCGTCCAGCCCCATGACAATGCGGACATGGTTCAGAAAAGGTCATCGTGATCGAAGGTCTGATCCGCTCACGGGTCATCTCAAGCAGACCAAATTCATTAACGGGATTAATCGCTCGTTTGGCACGATCTTTCTGGAAAGCCCGTTTAAACTCTTCATAAAGTTTACGACGGTTCTCAAATTTATACATATCGATAAAGTCACAAACAATAAGTCCGCCCAGATCACGAAGCCGAATCTGTCGGGCAGTCTCACGCGCCGCTTCCATATTGGTCCTGAAAATCGTTGTTTCCTGGTCACCCTTGCCGACAAACCGTCCGGTATTGATATCAATAGTCACCATTGCCTCGGTCTGGTCAATAATCAAATACGATCCTTTTTTGATCCAAACTTTGCGGTCAAGCATCTTTTCGATTTCCGATTCCAGTTTATAAAGATCAAACAACTGTTGATCACCTTTATAAAGCTCGACTCGATCTTTAAGATGAGGCATCACCTGACGCACATACGCCATGATCGTCCGGTATTCTGTCCGGTCATCAACCAGCAATCGTTCAACATCATCAGTGAAAATATCCCTGATGATCGAGGTCGTGATTTCCGCTTCCTTATGGATCAAAGCCGGAGCCGGCATCGTCTCAGCTCGTTTACGAAGTCTTGTCCAAAGTTTGAGAAGTCTTTTTATATCAGAACGAATATCTTTTTCATCTTTTCCCTCAGCTTCGGTGCGAACGATCAATCCAAAACCCTCTGGCCTGAGCGGATGAACGATCTTTTTCAGCCGTTTTTTCTCGTTCCAGTTCGATATCCTTTTTGATACCCGGACATGGTCGTCGTCGGGCACCAAAACCAGAAACCGGCCCGGTATCGATATCTCGGTGGTCACCCGAGGACCTTTGGTCGAAATCGGTTCTTTGGTGATCTGAATGAGAACATCCTGTCCTTCTTCCAGAACGGTCTCAATTCCCTCACGACGTCCTTTGCGGACAATATCCGCAGGCGCTTCTTCATCATCGAGAAGTTCCGACTCATATCGTTCATGAGCCGTGACATTTCCCATGTCGGAACCATGCAGAAATGCTGCTTTTTCCTGGCCGATATCTATAAAGGATGCCTGCATTCCCGGCAGAACCGTCTTTATTTTTCCTTTATAAATATTCCCGACCAGTCTTTGCCACTGTGGCCGTTCGACATACAACTCAACCAGTTTATTATCCTCGATTATCGCCGCTCTGGTTTCGTATTCCGAACAACTGATTACAATCTCTTTTTTCATAAATGTTTTTTTAGCCATCTACTGGCTTTCTCCTAAAATTTCTTCCTGACGGGGCTGGTATCCTCG
>JAAERC010001050.1 GCA_024230695.1 Candidatus Zixiibacteriota bacterium | reverse complement strand
TGAATGTTTCTTTATTGTCATCATTTGAATATGCTATTGATCATTTTAGAGCGTATGGTGGCTATATTTTCTTTTATCTGACCTATCCATTAATGAAAGTTGTTGGTGTTACCGGCTCGTTTTTGATATTGGGCGGTGGAGTTCTTGTCTGGATTACACTTCTTGGATATTCCTATAATCTTCATACCATAATTTGGAATCGACCAGGACGCTTTGGCTTTACCACTCTTAGACGCCTTAGTGGAGAATTATTCTCATCATTCTTTGGTCTTTTTGGCAGTATTCCATCAAAGTATAAAAATTATAAAGAAAAGAAACTAGCCGAGAAGTATAATATCCCTGATAATGAAACTGACCGATTACCAAAACCGGAACCTCCTTCAATAAACGCTGAGCTTGAATTGGACAATAATGAGGATCAATCGAAAAAGGATCCATCAAAAAAGAAGGTAACTCTTCGTAAGAAAATAACTGAAAAGCCGGCAAAAATTGGTCGAACAACTCAGGATTATGATTTCCCAGGGTTGGAGATACTGGAAGATAACCCGGATCCCGGAACATCCGTCAGCCCCGACGAGCTTGCTTTTACGGCGCGTGCACTTAAAGAAACACTTGAAACATTTGATATAACTATTGACGGGCAAATAGATAAGTATCCCGGCCCCATAATTACCAGATATGAATTCAAGCCCGCGGCCGGGGTTAAAATAAATAAAATAATTAATCTGTCAGATGATTTGGCGTTGGCATTAAAAGCCAAGAGAATCAGAATTGTCGCTCCTATTCCAGGTAAGGCGGCAATTGGGATTGAGATTCCAAATCGC
>JAAERC010001049.1 GCA_024230695.1 Candidatus Zixiibacteriota bacterium | reverse complement strand
TGGGTTACTATTTTAGGTCTTGGGGATCTTGAGATGGGTATTCCTAGTGTGTGTACTCTTGAAATTCATTGTTGTGCTCGACAGGATAAAGACGGGTTTAAGCTTGCTGGTGTTCGTGATAAAGTTATGGGGCGAATTACTGATCTAACTCAGCCTGATGGTTGTGCCAGAATTCCTCTTTATCGTTCCTATGAAAGTCAAGATTGGGTGCAAATATCTTCCATGAAATTTGCAGAAACGATTATTGAGTCCAAAGAAATGAGGGCAGATGATCGCACAAAATTTAAGATTATAACAACGACCTTAATGTGGGGAGCCAAAATTTAAGGTTTACTTTCCATAAGATTATTGGTATATATGAAACAGAGGTGTGAAATGGAAAAGACAAGTAAATCGATTTATTGCCCAGCTTGTGGAAAGAAAATTATTGAAAGACTTTCAAGTGGTCTTTGGAGTTTTGTGTTTGGTAAATCTCCAGGTAGGACAGATGAAACTCCAGTGCAAATGCTTATTCATGGAAATATTAAAATGAAGTGTTTGCGGCGGGGATGTCCTCAGTGGTTTAACTTAAATTTTTTGCCATTATCTGGTCGATATTTAGTTGAAAAAACAATAAGTCCATATCTCGATATGGAATCAAATAAACAATCAGATTCGTCTGAATCGGGCAAAACTAAATAATTTAACGAAATAGAAAGGTAAGGTGTTGTTATGGCTCGTAGAGGTCCACTCGCAAGGAATCCAGAAAGTATAGTTCTTGGTCTTGCACAAATTAGAATTGGTCCGTATTTGACAAATATTGATGATGATACTGCTTGTTTGCTGGCAGCCGCATCAATTGGAGCAATGGCAAATACAAAATTTACTGGCAATGTTGACTGGTTTAAGCTTGAATCTGGTTTCCCTTTGATGGAAGATTTGTCTATTCCTATTCGTGAGGGTGCTCAGATTGAATGTGCTTTTAAAGAGGTTAACCCTTTTACAATGACACTAGCAATTGGTAAAGATCCTGCTGGCGTTGTTACCACAATCTCGGGAGAAGTTGGTTTGGGTGGTCGTGTTGCTCCTGAATATGTTCGTGCTGAATCTGTGTATACTTATCCGAATGGTATTGATACCATGACGATTGTTTTCCCCCGCGCCCAGCCTGTTACAAATATTGAGCTGGATATGCAGGTGGAAGATACTGCCGCTGTTCCGACGATTCTTGAGTCCAAACGTGCTGATGATTCCCTTGGTGCTGCTGGAGATGCAGTATGGAATCTTAAGCCGCTTGGTACGATTATTTTTGATTGTTACGACTGATCCATATGAATAATAAATCCGTAATGGAGAAGAAAAATGCCCGAAATTAATGATAATGAAAAACTCAATCCGCAAATCATAGATGTCACAGTTGGCATTCGTGATTTGCGGATTATTCGTTTATATCCTCTTTCAATTAAGAGCCAAGACGAAATGGCAAAAGTGATCCAAAGTGGTCTTGAAGACTTTTTTAATACTGCTGGCGCAAATGATAATACACAATTGATTAAATTTGCAATGGAGTTTATCAAAGACAATTTGGTAAAGATCCTTAATTTGGCAATGTGTCGAAAAGAAAGTGAACCTTGTGCTTCTGTTTTAATGGAAGACATGACTAACATGCAGATGTCAGAAATTGTGATGTCTCTTTATCGTGTTAATTATGAGGAACCATTAAAAAACGCCGCAAGCCTGTTAGACAAAGTAAAGGAATGGTTTCTGTCGAACAGGCAATCACAGGAGTCATCCAGT
>JAAERC010001048.1 GCA_024230695.1 Candidatus Zixiibacteriota bacterium | reverse complement strand
ACGATTAATAGAATTATTAAAAAAATTGAAACCATGTGTTTTAAACCGGGAGCCAAAACCCAGTGAGATAATCATGAAAGAAGTCATGCAATTTTCCTGGTCTGATAAAGATGAAAAGACAATAGATAAATTATATCAACATATAGCGGAATATAGGTTTAAAAATGCAGAGAAAATAATATCGGAAATAATTCCAACAGAAGGGAACAACAATGTCTGATTTATCAAAAATGAGAATCATGGTGGTCGATGATGTTAAGGCAAATATTGATATACTTCTCGAAACACTGGCAAATGATTATAAAGTCAGTGTAGCCATGGATGGTGAATCAGCAATAGAGGATATTAAAGTAAATTTGCCCGATCTGATTCTTTTAGACATAGTGATGCCGGACATAAATGGCTATGAGGTCTGTACAAGGCTTAAGGCAGATCCAGCCACAGAAAATATCCCGATCATTTTTGTAACCAGCAAATCAAATGAAGCAGATGAAAGAAAAGGGCTGGAGTTGGGAGCCGTTGACTATATAACCAAACCATTCAGCCCATCAATAGTCAAGGCTCGCATCAGAACTCACTTATCTTTGATAGGTGTCCAACAGGCACTTGCAAAACAGAATGAACTGATGAAACATTCTTTAAGCCTTGCAATGGAAGTTCAACAGAATCTGATTCCGCAATCGGCACCAAAAATTGATGGTTTTGATATTGCCGGTCAAATTATTTATTGTGATGAAACCGGAGGAGATTATTTTGATTATATCGAGATAAAGGAAGATCAACAACAAAAATTATGTATTGCTGTGGGGGATGTTTCTGAGCATGGAATACCTTCCGCCCTGCTGATGACAACAGCCAGGGCACTTATCAGGCATAGGCTTACATTTCCCGGAGCCCTGTCCACTATTATATCAGATGTAAACCATCAATTTTCTGAGGATGTTAAAGAATCCGGAAGGTTTATGACATTATTCTTTTGCTGT